>JBLIDR010000026.1:0-10250 GCA_047632655.1 Francisellaceae bacterium
TGTTGGATAAGATTTACATTTGAAAACTTTATCCGATATCCCTAACTAAAATATTTAATTTTTAAATTAATTGTAACTTCAACAATCTTCCTGAAATTTCCTAAAATCTCTATTAACTGGATTAACTGGATTAACTGGATTAACTGGATTAACTGGATTAACTGGGCAAATTAATCACAACATCTTGTTATTTTACTGATGACGCCCATTATTTTACATGTTGGGTAAGGGATTAAAGGCTATATTTAGAGCGTTAATGGCGGAGAGAGGGGGATTCGAACCCCCGATACGTTACCGTATACACACTTTCCAGGCGTGCGCCTTCAGCCGCTCGGCCACCTCTCCAAAATGAAACCTGATTGTATCGTAACTTTTTATTTCTGTCTAGGTACAATTTAGTTGAATAAATTTGAACGAAGTATCGTGACGGTCTATGAAGTAAATTTATTGGTTTTTAGATTAAAGGCGATTCAACAAAAATATTATTAATATATTGATTTGATATTTCATATGAATCAAGGTGAAACCATAATTATTTTTGCTTTGATTCTTTGATTTATATGAAAAGTAAACTAGATTTATGAGAGAAAGTTTAAACACTACTAATGTAACAATTAAATGTTATAGCTGAAATGATAAGGAACTGTAAATGCTTAATTATAAAAAAATATTATATGCAACCGACCTTCATGGTACTTGTGTGAATACGTTAAAGCGTGTTATTAAATTTGCGGCTAAATTTGAGGCCGAAGTAACCGTTGTGCATGTTATAAAGGCAAATAATATGTTGTATGGCTATACAGCTGGAATATCAGGCGATGTTGATGACTGTATTGAGAGGGATGCAAAAAAGAAATTTGATGAATTCATTCAAGAAACTGGTTTCAATTCAGATTGTTCTCATATTCTAAAAGGTAATAAAGTTAGAGAAATTCTTAATTATGCAGATGAGGAAGCAATAGATGTCATTATCATTAATGGTCAGTCACATAATATTTTTTCTCGTATGAATTCAACAGAGGATTGTGTTATTAACAACGCAAAGTGTGATGTGATTATTTTAAGATGATTAAATGACCTCAAAATAACGCTTCATTTCCCAGTCTGTTACCGCTTTTAAATGTTCTCGCCATTCCCATTCTCGTGTTTTAGTAAAGTGATTTACAAATTTTGAGCCAAATAGTTCATGGGCAATCTCAGATTTTTGCATTTTAAGCGCAGCATCAATCAATGTAGAGCTAAGTTTTTCACCTGACTTGTCCAAATAACCGTTGCCAGTAATGGCAGGTTGTTTTAATTCAAGCCTATGTTTAATGCCGTATAAACCTGATGCTAACGCTGCAGCCATAGCTAAATAAGGATTGGTGTCAGACCCCGGGACACGTAATTCAATTCTAGTCGCTTTGGCTGAGATAGGTAATACTCTAGCGCAGACGGTGCGGTTATCTATTCCCCAGTTTACAGTGGTTGGTGCCCACATACCTTCGACTAAACGTTTATAGCTGTTAATAGTTGGTGCAAACATTGGTAAAATATAGGGTAAACAATGTAATTGGCCAGCCAAATAATGCTTCATTGTTGCTGACATGTTATTCGTATCCTTGGCGTCAAAGAATGTATTTTCACCATCTTGCCATAAACTTTGATGAATGTGCCCAGAGCAACCTGGTAAATTTTCGTCAATTTTAGCCATAAAACTAGGCATAATATTATGCTTTATTGCAATTTCTTTTACGCTGGTTTTAAATAAAATTGCCCGATCAGCAGCATCCAAAATTTTGCCATATAAAATGGCAGCTTCTAATACTCCGGGGCCTGTTTCTGTGTGCAGTCCTTCAATTGGAATATCAAATTTGGCTAATAAATCATAGATGTCGTTAAAGAAGTCTTGATTTTGTGCAATGCGAATAAGTGAATAACCAAACATTCCACTGGTTAATGGTGTTGGTGATATGTAATTTTTGGCATGTAAGCTGTCTGAATTTTCGCGAAAATTGAACCATTCAAACTCTTGGCCAAACATAGCATCAAAGCCCAATTGTTGTGCTTGTTCATTAATATTTCTAAGTAATGTTCTGGGGCAAGCGTATAAACCCTTATCAGAATTACCTTTGAAATCAGCTAGAAAAAAAGGAATATTATTATCCCAAGGCACGTTGCGGTAAGTGTTTAAATCAATATAAGCATCGACATCTGGGTAACCATTGTGCCAGCCAGATAAACCACAATTATCATAACAAACATCACTTGTATCCCAGCCAAACACAACACTGCAGAAGCCAAAGCCATTTTTTACCGCGCTGCTGAATTTATCTTTATGGATATATTTGCCTCTCAAAACCCCATCAATATCGGCAATGGCTATTTTAACTTTAGGGTTATTACTTTGTAATACTTTTTGAACTATATTTTCTTCTATGTGTGTTTTTGACATATACAGACCTTAAATGAAAACTGCTTATATTATTCTACCAAGGAAGATCTATATTTAGGCTTAAAGTATAAGCTTTTATTTTTTTTAGTTAAGAAAAAATTTAGCGTTACAAACCTCTATTTTTTTCTGGGTAGCACGAATATAATATTTGTAGCCATAAAAAGTTGAAATTTAATATATATAGCATAGAATTATTTTCGACTTAAATTATTTTATCAGACCTAAGGAATATTATATGACAGATTTATCACATATCTCTGATGTTGATCCAGATGAAACCAAGGAATGGCTTGCAGCATTGGCCTCAATCATTGAAGCAGAGGGTGCTGAAAGGGCGACTTACATTATGGGTCAGCTCCAAGATAAAGCCCAGTCATTAGGGTTAATCTCCAGTTATAGCCAAATGAACACAACTTACGTCAATTCAATTCCGACTGATAAGCAACCAACTTATCCTGGTGATGCTGCACTTGAGAAAAAAATTGAAAGTGCAATTCGCTGGAATGCAGCGGTTATGGTGGCAAAAGCTAATAAATCTGGTGGGGACTTAGGTGGTCACATTAGTACTGCTGCTGCTGATATGACCATGTATGAAGTTGGGTTTAATCATTGCTTCAAAGCGCCGAATGAGACGGATGCTGGAGATTTAGTGTTTTTCCAAGGACATAGTAGTCCTAGTATCTATGCGCGATCATATCTTGAAGGTCGCTTATCAGACGAAGAAGCGAATAATTTTAGAAGACAAGCCGTTGGTGAGAAAGGGTTAGCCTCATATCCTCATCCTTGGTTGCATCCAAATTATTGGCAATTCCCGACCGTTTCTATGGGTTTAGGTCCATTGATGTCTATTTACCAAGCAAGATTTATGAAATATTTGGACAATCGCGGCATTGTCGATACTAAAGGGCGTAAGGTCTGGGCTTATTGTGGTGATGGTGAAATGGATGAGCCAGAATCTCAAGGCGCATTACTTAGAGCTTCACGCGAAGGTTTGGATAATTTGATTTTTGTGATCAGTTGTAATTTACAACGTCTGGATGGCCTTGTTAATGGTAATGGTAAAATAATCCAAGAATTTGCTTCTGTTTTTGGTGGCGCGGGTTGGAATGTTATTAAAGTTTTATGGGGCGATCGTTGGGAAAAACTTTTCGCTAAAGATAGAAATGGTCTATTAGCTAAACGCTTTGAAGAGATGAATGACGGTGAGTTTCAGAATTGTCGCGCTCATGGCGGGAAATATACTCGTGAAATGGTGTTCGGTGGCCATCCTGAGTTACGTGAAATGGTTGCAGATATGTCTGATACAGACCTTGAGCATTTGAACCGAGGCGGGCATGACCCTAAAAAAGTTTATGCTTCATACCAAAAAGCCATGAATACATCTAATGGCAAACCAACTGTGATTTTAATGCACACCATTAAAGGCTTTGGTTTAGGCGGTGTTGCTGAGTCTAAGAATATTGCACATAATGTGAAAAAATTAAGTGTTGAAGCCTTAACCTATTTGCGTGATCGTTTTAAATTACCAATTTCTGATGACGATGTGGAAAATTATCGCTTTTATAAACCTCATGCAGAGTCGCCTGAAATGAAATATATGCATGCGCGACGTAAAGATTTAGGTGGTTATGTACCAACTAGAATTGAGAATGTGGATAAACTCCCAATTCCTGATTATAAGGAATTTGCCAAGGCATTGCTGGGTAGTAGTGGTGATAGAGAATTATCAACTACGACAGCATTTGTGCGTGTGTTAGTTGCCTTGACTAAAAACAAAGAAATTGGTAAATATGTTGTCCCAATTGTTCCAGATGAGTCAAGAACATTTGGTATGGAGGGTTTATTTAGACAATTAGGTATTTATAATCACGAAGGTCAAAAATATATTCCTGAAGATAAAGATCAGGTTATGTATTACAAAGAATCTAAAGATGGCCAAATTTTGCAAGAAGGTATTAACGAGGCGGGTGCCTTTAGTTCTTGGCTTGCGGCAGCAACTTCTTATACTGTGCATCGAAAGCATATGATTCCGTTTTATATTTATTACTCAATGTTTGGTTTCCAACGTATTGGTGATTTAGCTTGGGCTGCCGGTGATTCAATGGCAAGAGGTTTCTTGTTAGGCGGAACTGCAGGTAGAACAACCTTGAATGGCGAAGGCTTGCAACATCAAGATGGGCATAGTCATATTCAAGCAGGTTTGATTCCAAATTGTGTTAGCTACGATCCAACTTATGCTTATGAAGTTGCCGTTATTATTCATGATGGTCTCAAACGTATGTATGTTGATCATGAGAATGTATTTTATTATTTAACATTGATGAATGAAAATTATACCCATCATGCTATGCCTGAAGGTTCAGAAGAAGGGATTCTCAAAGGTATTTATCCATTGCACACCCATGTTAAGCCTAACGGCAAACAACATGTTCAGCTAATGGGTTCTGGTACAATTTTACGTGAAGTAGAAAAAGCGGCTGAGTTATTGGAAGATGATTTTGATGTCACCGCGGATGTTTGGAGTGTGACAAGTGCTAATGAATTGTATCGTGATGGCTTAAGCATTAAACGTTGGAATATGCTGCATCCTGGGGAGAAACCTAAAGAGGCGTATATTACTCAACAGTTGAAACAAACATCGGGTCCAGTCATTGTTTCAACCGATTATATTAAGCTTTATTCTGAGCAATTAAGAGAGTTTGTCCCTAGTCGCTATGTAACACTTGGAACTGATGGCTTTGGTCGAAGTGACACGCGTGAAAACTTACGTACATTCTTTGAAGTTGATAGATATTATGTCGCTTATGCAGCACTTAAAGCTTTGTCTGATGATAAAATTATACCAGTTAAAACTGTGCAAGATGCAATGAAGAAATATAACATTGATCCAAATAAAGCAGAGCCAACAACAGTGTAAGCAGGAGATTAAAATGGCATTAATAGAAATAAAAGTTCCTGATATTGGCGATTATAATGATGTTGATATTATAGAAATAGGGGTCAGTGTTGGTGATACAATTGCTGAAGAAGATTCGCTTATCACTGTAGAAACTGATAAAGCTTCAATGGAAATTCCAGCACCTCAAGCTGGTGTGATTAAAGAAATATTAGTTAAAGTTGGTGATAAGGTTTCTCAAGATAGTTTGATACTCAAACTAGAAACAGAAGCGGCAGATGCACCTAAAGAAGAGGCTGTAGTAGAAAATGCTCCTCAATCAAGTTCTCCAACTGCCAGCAGTGTGGTTGTCGAGATTAAAGTTCCTGATATTGGTGATTACGCTGAAGTTGACATTATTGAAGTTACGGTTAAGGCAGGTGACACCATTGCTGAGGAAGACTCTTTAATAACGGTTGAAACCGATAAAGCTTCAATGGAAATTCCATCGCCTCAAGCTGGGGTTGTTCAAGAGGTGTTAGTCAGTGTCGGTGATAAAATTTCCGAAGGTGGTTTGATTTTGAAATTAACCACATCTGGTGGTGCTGGAGTAGAAGTGGCACCAAGCGCTCCAGCTCAAGAGAATTCTGCTCCTGTAGCGAATGGTGCAACATCAGTCATGGAAGTTCAAGTACCCGATATTGGTGATTACACAGGTGTTGATGTAATAGAAGTTAATGTTAATGTTGGTGATACCATTGCAGAAGAAGATTCTTTAATTACCGTTGAAACTGATAAAGCCTCTATGGAAATTCCAGCTCCGGCAGCTGGTGTGATTAAAGAAATCAAAACTAAAGTTGGTGATAAAGTTTCACAAGGTGATTTAATTTTGACGCTAGAGAGTACCTGTTCTGCGCCAGCCCCAGTTGCGAGTAAAGCGAGTGCATCTGCTCCGTCAAGCAAAGCAGAAAAAGCACCTGTGGCTGCTCCAGTAGATACATCTTATGTTAACAAAAATGTACATGCAGGTCCTTCTGTAAGAAGACTAGCTAGGGTTCTAGGAGCAGATTTATCAAAGGTTAAGCCATCAGGTAGAAAAGGACGTATTACTAAAGAAGATTGTGAAGGCTACATTAAATCTGTCTTGACTCAAGTTCAAACTGGAGCGTTAAGTGCTGGAGGAGGGGGTTCAGGATTAGATTTATTAGCAGATCCTAAAGTTGATTTCTCTAAATTTGGTGAAATTAAAGTTGAGCCATTGTCTCGAATTGGTAAATTAAGTGCTAAAAACTTACATAGAAATTGGGTTAAAATTCCGCACGTAACATTTTATGATGATGCTGATATTACTGACATGGAAGCATTCCGTAAAGCTAACAAAGCAGCCGCAGAAAAAGCTGGTGTGAAAGTCTCACCGTTAGCCTTCTTAATTAAAGCTGCCGCTGTTGCGTTGAAAGATTATCCTAAACTTAATAGTTCTTTATCAGAAGATGGCGAAAATATTGTATATAAACAATATTATAATATTGGTTTTGCTGCAGATACTCCAAAAGGATTGATCGTCCCTGTGATCAAAGATGCTGATAAAAAAGGTATCTATCAAATCTCACAAGAAATGCTAGCTCTGATTATGAAAGGGCGTGAAGGAAAAATTAAACCTGATGATATGAAGGGTGCAAGTTTTACCATCTCCAGTCTAGGTATTTTGGGTACGACTGGTTTCACTCCAATTATTAATATGCCTGAAGTTGCGATTATGGGCGTGTCAAAAACAGCTATTAAACCAGTTTATAATGGCAAAGAGTTTGTGCCGCGTTCAATGTTGCCATTGTCACTATCTGTTGACCATAGAGTGATTGATGGAGCTTTAGCGGCTAAATTTTTGACTAGATATAGTCAAATTTTAGCTGATTTGCGTGAAATGCTTTTGTAGATAAATAATTTTTTGAGCCTGTGTTAATACACGGGGATTAATTTAAATAGAAGGAATAGACAATGAGTGAACTAAAAGCAGAAGTGGTTGTTCTTGGAAGTGGTCCGGGTGGATATAGTGCAGCATTTCGTGCGGCTGATTTAGGTAAAAGTGTTATTTTAATTGAAAAATATAGTGAAATTGGTGGCGTATGTTTGAATGTTGGTTGTATCCCTTCAAAAGCTTTATTGCATGTCGCCAAAGTAATTGATGAAGCTAGACATTTACAGAAAGATGGCTTGGTTGATTTTGGTGAAATAAAACCGAATAAAGATAAAATTATAGACTATAAAAAAGGCATTGTTAAACAGCTTACTACTGGCCTTAAAGGTATGGCTAAGATGCGTAAAGTAGAAATTATTCAAGGTGCAGGTTCATTTAAATCACCAACTGAAATTTCTGTTGAAACGGCTGATGGCACAAAAATCGTGAAGTTTGATAATGCGATTATTGCCGTTGGATCAGAGTCAATTAAATTACCATTCATTCCAGAAGATCCACGTATTATTGATTCAACTGGTGCCTTAGAAATGGAAGAAGTTCCAGAAAACATGTTGGTTATCGGTGGTGGTATTATCGGACTTGAAATGGCACAGGTCTATCATGAGCTGGGTTCTAAAATCACAGTTGTTGAATTTTTGGATCAGTTAATGGGTGCTGCTGATAAAGACATTGTTAAACCATATGAAAAAATGGTTGCTAAGAAATATGATATTCGTCTTAAAACTAAAGTTACTGCTGTTGAAGCTAAAGAAGATGGTCTTTATGTTTCAATGGAAGGCGACAAAGGCAATGATAAACCAGAAAAATTTGATCGTATCTTAATGGCTGTTGGTCGTACCCCTAATGGTAAAAAAATTAGTGCTGAAAATGCTGGTGTTAACGTTGATGAAAGAGGCTTCATTAAAGTTGATAATCAACAAAAAACGAATGTTGCTAACATCTATGCTATTGGTGATGTGGTTGGTCAGCCAATGCTGGCCCATAAAGCGGTACCAGAAGGGCGTTTAGCAGCTGAAGTAATCCATGGTGCTAAACATTTCTTTGAGCCAAAGTGTATTCCTTCAGTGGCTTATACTGATCCAGAGGTTGCATGGACTGGTTTAACTGAAAAAGAAGCCAAAGAGAAAGGCATTAAATATGAGAAAGGTGTTTTCCCTTGGGCTGCAAGTGGTCGTTCATTAAGTATGGGGAGAAATGAAGGGGTGACAAAGGTTCTGTACGATGAGAATCATATGCTTATTGGTGCTGGAATTATAGGGCCAAATGCGGGTGAACTTATCGCTGAAGCTTGTTTAGCGATTGAAATGGGTTGTTATGCTGAAGATATATCTTTGACTATCCATCCACATCCTACCTTATCAGAAACGCTTGCCATGGCGACGGAAGTTTATGAAGGCACTGCGACTGATCTTCCTCCAGTTAAAAAGAAAAAATAGGGTAGTTATAATATGGTTAACATTTTAAATAATTCTGTGATTAATGCTCCTCTTGATGAAGTTTGGGCCATAATCAGAGACTTTAATGGTATGCCAAAATGGCATCCATTAGTTATTGGTAGTAAAATTGATAATAATGAACCCGCAGATAAAGTAAGTTGCGTTAGGGTTTTAACGAATAAATCTGGTCAAAAGATTAAAGAAAAACTATTAGCTTTGAGTGATATTGACCATACCTATAGTTATTCAATCGAGGAAGCAACAAAGGCTCCTATTGAAGATTTTATTGCAACCATGCAGTTGCTTCAAATTACAGATGGTGATTGTACTTATATTGAATGGACTGCTGAGTTTGATTGTGCGCCTGAAGATGAAGAAGACATGGTTGAGCTATTTTCTACTGATATTTTTCAAAGTGGGATAGATGCTTTAAAGGATAGGTTTAATTAATCTCTTTTATAATATTTATTTCAAGATCTAAATTTATAATTAATACATTTTCCTAATTTGTACAAATTAATCTTATAGGCTAGCATTATATTACCTTTTTATAATGTATAAAAACTCTACGAGATAATTATGAATATCAATCCGCTAACTGCAATAGATTTTTACAAAGCAGATCACCGCAGGCAATACCCAGTGGGAACTACTGAGGTTTATTCAAACTTTACAGCTAGGAGTTCTAAATTAGCTAAGGTAATTAGAGAGACATTTGATGATCAAATTGTTTTTTTTGGTCTGCAGTACTTCATTAAAGACTTTTTAATTAATAGCTGGAATAAAGAATTTTTTAACAAGCCAAAACATGAAGTCGTAAAGAAATATAAAAGAAGGATGGATTTTGCATTAGGTCAAGACTCTATTCCGGTAAACCATATTGAGCAGTTACACTCTCTTGGTTATCTTCCATTTCAAATTAAAGCATTGCCAGAAGGTAGTCGAGTGCCCATTGGCGTGCCACTGTTGACAATTGTTAACACTGAACCAAATTTCTTTTGGTTGACGAATTATATTGAAACTATCATTTCGTGCTATTTATGGAAGCCAATCACATCAGCAACGACAGCATTTGAGTATAAAAAACTACTCACCACATACGCTAAAAAAACGGGTACACCAATTGAGTCAGTTGTTTATCAAGTGCATGACTTCTCTTTTAGAGGCATGTCAAGTTTACAGGATGCGAGCGTGAGCGGTGGGGCGCATTTAACCTCCTTTGTAGGTACGGATACAGTTTCTGCGATAGATTTTTTAGAAGATTATTATAATGCCAATGTAGAAGAAGCAATTGTTGGTTGCTCAGTCCCTGCTACAGAGCATTCAGTGATGTGTATGGGTTTAGAGCATGGTGAATTAGCAACGTTTAGGCGCTTGATCAATGAACTTTACCCAAAAGGCATTGTCTCTATTGTTTCTGATACATGGGATTTTTGGAAAGTTATTACAGAATATCTCTCAATTCTAAAACCTGAAATATTAGCCCGCGATGGTAAAGTAATGATCCGCCCTGACAGTGGTGATCAAATT
>JBLIDR010000027.1:0-10217 GCA_047632655.1 Francisellaceae bacterium
GTAAATGCTTGGGAGTGTGCGAGAGCTAAGAAGATTACTAGCATACAACAAAGTGATAATGATGTGGTTAAAAGCCGATGCAAAACTGCTGGAATTTGGTAATACTGGACACCCTTACAAGCCAATTAATAGCCACACCTAAATGTGATGTAAAGGCTAACTAATGTCACATTATAGACATTAGGAGTAAACATCAAAATGATGATTCGGCTTAGATTTGTATCGATAACGAGCTTGTAGAATAACTCGTTTATTATGAATTCCCCCTAAAAATAGGGGTACCAAATGCATTGCCTATATTGAATAAATCGTTTACAGCGTGATACAGGAACACAAAAATTTAGTGATTTTGGCTGAATTAGTTATTCTACAGCCTCAACGCCCAAATAACAGGCTGAAAATTGTTGGCTAAAATGGCGAAGAAGGAGCTAAATTATACTTGTTGTCCACCTCAGGGCGTGTTGTTATCTTTTCTACTACACAAAAATGACAAGTCAATTTCTAATAGTTCTTGCTCTGGTTGGTAACAAACATCTAAATGATATACTTCATTAAATATGTCGTATTTAGCCAAAAGTGTATTGAACTTTGTAGAAGTATAATCACTTAACGCATTATAATATAAAAGGTTCAACTCATATCGTGACATCTGCGCTCTGAGTATTTTCGCATAATTATCATTTTTAGTTGAAGAATCTGCATGAGCTAACGTGTAATAGAAATGCCTAAAATAATGCCCTAGTATATGTCCATGGTCATGATAGAATTCACTATATATTTGACCTATTATGTCTAACCTTTGCTCGGAAGGCATTTGTCTAACCAATGTATCACCAATTGCAATAAGTAGGTCTCTTTCTTTATTACTTGGATTAACGTCAAATAAGCTTTTGAATAGCTCATTTTTATCATCACTTAAATTAAAGTATTCAACAACTAAAGCTTTCCCAATATCCGAATCTAAACTTGCAGAAGATCTTTTTTGAATGACTTCTGATAATAAATGGTAGGAAAAATGCGGTAAATTAGAAGGATCATTTTTAATTTTATTTTTTGCAAGTCTAAAACAACGCTCTTTATAACTAATAAGGAATTTATTCGAGATAACTTTAAAAGCATCAAACCCAGTAACATTTTCATATGCCGTTTGACTAACCTTTGCTTGATAAAAGTTTAATAGTGAATAGAATGAACTCTCTTCACTTTGTTGTTTAAATTGGGACTTAGTTTGTTCCATTGAGTACAAAAGGCCAACAAAGGCTAGAACACTTACAATTGGACTTAAAATGCCACCAAAGAAAGAACCAAACTCCCCCCAAACTGTGTGTGATTCAGAAAGCCCACCAGTAAATTGACTTGTATATAATACAAATATTGCTATTGCCAGTAAGCCAAAGAAAAAAATTGCTAATTTATACTTCATTATATGATTCTTTCTATATTTGAATTTTGAAAAGCTAACGCTTTGCTAGATGGCTGGCTATAATAGCGATAAAAAGCACAGCCAGCTGTTTGTGTCCGTTTAAGCAACTTAAATGTACTATGCTGATAACCTAATTCTTAATTTTTTCTTTTGATTTCTATAAGAATTTACAGAAGCCGCATCATTAAATTTGTTCTTTGGTTCTTCTGGTGTATCTGGGTACTCATCTACAATTTCTAGAAGACCCTTTTTAACTAATACGACATCTTCATCAGTTGCCAAATTATCAATTAGCTTATCCAATTCTTTTTGTGATTCAATTAGTTTCGTGACTAAATCTGATGCTAACTTCCTGCCGTTTGCACCGTTTTTAATACTCTCAAGTTGATTAATAAGTTTTTGAACAGAACCAATAACACCAACCCTTGCTTCCAAACGAATTACATTTTGTTGTCTAGAGCCAGCCATAAAAACACTTTCAGAAATAACATAATCTGTAACTCGTTTGGCATCACTGTGTATAAGTTGAATCCCCTCACGAAAGTTTTTGTAGCTAGAAATTCCTTGAAGTAATAAGCCGATAGTACCTAAAACTGTAACGCGAGCAATTAATGAACCTTCTTCATATGTTACTTCGATAGGTGCGTCAGGAGATAAGAAGAAATCAACTCGCGATCTTGCGAATTTTTCTATTCCAAGTTTAAAAGCAGCTAATTCAAGTTCGTTGTCTGCAACGTCAGATTCGATGTGAATATATGCTTGGCTTAGAATATTTTTATTTATGTAATCAGCCAATGGATCATCCCTGTACAGTTAACGGCTTATTAGACGAGCAAAAACCTTCTTTTCTAAAGGTTAATAACTGTCTAATTAATTTATAATATAAATGAAATTACCTTTATACACTTAGTATATCAAGTGTTTATTGATTTCCTTTAATGCACTTTTGGACAGAGCGTGTTTTTATCTAGATTTCTCTGGAGAAAGCGTGCAAAAAGCATTAGCAAATATATTGCAAAATTTTTATTACTAACGTCCGTTTAGCGCACAGGAGCGGTCAACTTTGATAAGGCTATTTCATTAACTTGTGTGAACTACATCTAACCTATTAAGTCCTTCAATTTAGCTCTACAGATAAAAATACTTAGCTTTATGTAATACAAGCTCCATGTATTAGTTTGATTACAATATGCTATAGAGTTGACGTACAGGAGCACAAACAGATTGGTAGCAATAAACGACCGTTATATGATGCCGAAAATGACACCAGTAAAGGGGTGTCATTAAATACAGTAAAGCTATTGTTGACACTCTTATCAATTGTTGATACCATTTATTGATACTAACAAGGGGTTTAGATAAGATGAGAACATTCGCATACTTAAGAACATCAACGGATAACCAAACTACAGACCAGCAATTAATGGTTATCGAAAAATCTGGTTATGACGTATTACCACATAGACAAGTTAGTGAAGTTGTTTCAGGTAAGATACCTGCTCTAAAACGTCCTGAGTTTTCAAAGTTGGTTAGTAAGCTTGAAGCTGGCGATACATTGGTAGTTAACAAATTAGATAGGCTAGGACGTAACAACGTAGACTTACAGACTACTATCGAATCTCTATTAGCTGATGGTATAAAGGTCGTATGCTTAGACTTACCCGTTAAAGACCTAAGCAGCGCAGAAGGTAAGTTGATGTTACAGCTATTCGCCTCATTCGCAGAGTTTGAACGTAACCGTATTAGTGACCGTACAAAAGAGTCCTTAGCTAAGAAGAAGGCTGATGGTGTTAAATTAGGTAGACCTTTAGCAACAAGCACAACGGAGCAAGTCCAGAAATGCAAGATTGATGGGTTATCTCAGAGTAAAGCTGCTATACACTTAAGTATCAGTATTGCTACGGTTAAGAGGCATTGGAACAAGTAACCATTAAATTATTCATTAAGGGGTAGCACCTATTGAAGAGGCCCACCCATGAGTCTCACTCACAAAGTATATTTTTGAAATTTAAAATTTAAGAAATTTCTCTTGATGTTTGAATTAATAAAAACTATTATTGTATTTATGTTGACTTAAAGTCAATGTCTACGTTTAGATGTTCAGTTCCTGAGTGTAACTACACTGGTGAGGACGCCTTCTAACTTTTATGCAAAGTTAAAGGAGGTTTAGTATGTCGTTATCATCATTCATAAGTATCACAGGTCTTTGTATTAGATATAGTATCAAAAGAACTGCATGTTACACATGGAGACAAAAGAATAATTTCCCATCATCAATAACCCCATCAAATTGTAATCCACGCTGGCGTTTATCTGATATAGAACAATGGGAAAATGAGAACTCAAACTCAGTCTAAAAACTAAAGCCCTAGGAGTGAGGGCTCTAGTATACTTACCTATTAAATCTAAGCATAATTTTCATTTTAAACTGCCAACTAATCAATTTATTAGTTAAGTTACAATTCGTTTCTTGAGAATAAAGTCATCTTTATCTTTGTTAAAACGCAACATAATGTATTTTTCAAAACTATCAGGGTATTTGCCTTCACCTGTAGTTAAAATCACTTGATGCTCTTTAATTTTATTTTCTTCATCTCTTTTAGATAAGGCAATAGCTTTCTCTAATAAGGCTAAATTATGTTTTAAATTACTAGTATCTATACCAGCTTCTTCTGGAGTATCTATAATAAGTAACCGAGGGCTTTTTACATTGTCATTACTCATTCCTAAACAAAGGAGTGTAAAGAAGTACATTAACCTTATGGGAACAACTGTACTTCGCTCTCGATATCTCCCTCTATCGATATAGGGCATGTATTCATCGTCAATTTCGGCTAGTTCACTATTACAACTAGAATGAGACATAAGCACTTTGTAGACTTTATTAAATTGCTTAATTATACTTTCATTATCTTTTTGAAAAACTTTTCGAATCGCATTATAACTTGTTTCTTTTTCAGTGAATTTAGCCTCAGCATTACTTTTAAGTGTTTCTAACTCTGATTTTTCCATTAGTAATTCAATTAAATTATCAATTTTCAAGATATCACTTTTTACTTCTAGTAGCTGATCATCTATTTCATTAATTTTTTCCCTATTTCCCGTATAAACCACTTTTTCAATAATACTTTTTAAATTACGTTTTATTTGATTTGATTTTTTTTCACAATCATCCAACTCACTAGTCAAACTAATAATTTCTTTATCGTATGATTCAGAGGCTAAATTAATTGCCTGATGGCTTCTTTTTTTATGAGCTAAAATATCTCTATATTCTGATGAATCGTATACAAATTTTTCATAGCTTTGGTCATCGATAATTGTTCCACATACGCATTGCCCTTCTTCTTTAACTATATTAGTCATACAAAAAGGACAAACCTCTAATGCGAATAGGTTTAGTTTTTCATGTGTAAATATTATTTTTTCTATTTGCTTAGTCTCAGCCTCGTGACGATTACATAAGCTTTTAATGTTAGCTTTTTCAATTCCTATATTCTTTATTTGAATTTTTAATTCTGAGACTTTAATTTCAAATTGGGTAAGTGATGATTGTAATTGTGTTAGGTAAGTTAAATTCTCTACTGCAGGCTCATGCTCTATTTGATAATTATCACGTGTACTTTCTAATTTAATGAGTTGATTATTTAAAAGTTCAACGCTTGAATTTTTTTTATCTAAAGTGCATTCTTCATCTAATAAATCTGGATGCTGGTTTATAAAATTGTCGTAAACAGTTTTGCATAATTTTTTATTTTTTAAAGCTGAACTTAGCTCATTAAACTTCTGATTATACTTTTCAGATTCACAACCTAGCATGGTTTCAAAAATAGCTTTTCTGATAACGGTAGAGTTATTGAAGAAGTTTTCATCGGCAGGATTTTTATAAATCTTTCTTGGTTCTGAGTTTTGATCACAACATATTAAACGATATAAATCTGTAAAATTAACTAGCCAAGAAGCTGAACCTAGTTCTAGTTCAAAGACTTTGATATCCAATTTTTCAAGCAACCAGTCGGAAAATATTACTGGTGAATGTATTTCATGTCTATTAATTGGAAGCACTTTAATTTCAGTTTCATCTTGCACAAAAATTTCATTTTTTCCTATAAACCTCTTTGTTGAAAAAGGCTTATCGTCTATGCAAAAAGATAACTGCACATAATTATTAGTGTCTTTAACTATTTCTTCATAAACTTGTATATCTCTTTTTTGTTTACTTGCATCAATGAATGGCTGTATTTTTCCACCTAAACAAAACTCAATAAAGTAAGTTAATGTACTCTTGCCTGAACCATTATCACCAACAATGATATTAATACCTGTTGTAAACTCTGGTGATTCAAAAGTATAATTTTCTCCTCGATATATTACTTTTTTGATGACTAAATTTCCCAAGTGATAACTCCTTTATTTGAAAAAATTTTCTCTACCATTGTTTTTATAGTTGCAGTTCTAATCGAAGGGACCTGTTTATTTAAGAGCTCCACTCTTTCATATTCATCAAAAAACATTTCATTTTTTATGAATGAATTTAACTCCTTACTTTGATTCAGCCATACATTAAAAGTTCTATGCGTAGTATTAATACTAATTTCTACAAATCCCATATTCTTAAGTATGATTAGTAAATGTGAAATCAATTTCTTTTTTAATTGTGCGTGGGAATAGACTTCAGTAAGGTCATTAGCATCATAGAGACTAATTTTTTTATTGTTACTTATAAAATCAACTAAATAGGCTATCTTTCTAAAGTCTTTAAATGGTTTATCTTCAGAGTAACATTTATAATAATCTAAAATAATTAGTAGGTTGTAGCAAAGATAATTATAATCTTCAGCTTGTATAAACATTAACCTTTTCTTTGCATCTGCTTTAAGCTTCATATAACCCCTCTTCATCGAATGATAGAAAACAATCATTTATCAAATCTAGAACTACTTTGGTCATAAAATCTTTATTTTTTAATGGATAATGGTAATCGGTAGACCTGTCTTTTATTAGTGCTACCGCCTTCTTAGCAAAATTTTCGAGTAACTCAGATATTTCATCAGGAGTCATTTCTTTTGACTGCTGTTTCTCAACAAAATTTAACAACTCGTCTTGGCAAGCTTCAAATGCCCGAAATTTAATAGCACGAATATCTTGTGCATTGTGTCGTTCCATTTCTTTTTTCCCAGTTACCAACTTCTGACAATACTTTGAAACTCTAGCTGTTGAAATTGAGGGGCAAGATTCTTCCAGCTTGATTATTAAATTTCGTTTATCTGTACCATAGAGGTTGCCATATGCCTCGGTAGCTGACAGGTCAGATTTAGTATTCACATTTTCAACAGTTGATTCTTTAACGCTAACACCTTGACTTTCTAATAACTTTTTAAAGTGTTTTATCGATAGTGCATTGATCTCTTTAGATGTACCATTTTCCTTTAACTCACTATTTATTAGCCCAACTATTTTATTATCAACGACTAATGGTGCACCGGAGAATCCTGCATATTGTTCTAATTTACCAAGATGCTCTAACTCTATATCAATTTTATGGTCTCTTAATTCCGTTAATTGTTGATTAATGATGTTATTATTGTTTTCATTTATATTGTCACCATCTAAGTTTTTGGAAGCTGGGAAGCCTCTTGAACGCCATTTAGTATTAGGAGGGAGATGATTGAAATCAACAAATTCAATTGTAGTATTAAATGATATTCTGCGATCTAGTTTTAATAATACAACATCTAATTGTTTGTAACTTTTGTTCATTTGGTCACTGAAGCTTGCAATACAAACCTCATTCCGCCCATCACTCAATATGATTTTATCTTGTTTATATTTTTTGACTCCATGAAAAGTAGTCATAGCAAAACTTTCAGATATTAAAAAAGCAGTGCCATATACCCCACCACATTCAGTTTTAAAAACAATATCGTTTAAATTGATCATATTCCCTTCGCTATTAGAAAGTTATCACAATGTATAATTTTATAATTATATTGCGATTCCAATTTTTCATTATTTAACTCAGTTAACTTTGTATGATCGTAATTTGTATAGATTTCTTTTACATGTTTTGCTTTTGCAATTTCAGCTATTGCTTCAATATCAGGATGCTTATGTCTGGCACCATTAGTAGAAACTAGGTATCGTTTCGAACTAATTAATTGAAGTAATTCACTTGAGATATTGTTTTTACTACCGTGATGAGAAACTTTAACTAAGTCAAAATAAAGTTCATAGCCTTGTTCACTCAATAAAGTTAACTCACGAATAATAATATCTTTATGTGCATCACCTAAAAACAATAATTTTTTACCCATATACTCAAGAATAAATGATATCGATGAACCATTTGTTTTTGAATTATCTCTACCATTAGTTAAATTAAAATCTTCTATGTTAAAGCTCTTATTTGAATAAGAAGCATCCGAAGTTTCAAAGTCTACAGGTTCATTACTTTGTATATATAACTCATATGCATCATCAAAAATTTCATCATCACTAAGATTGAATTCATAAATGTTATCTTCAAGGAAATTTAACCACAATTTTGATAGTTTATTTAATTTATCTTTATCTGGAGATAGAAGCTTTATTTCTACATTTTTCAAGGGGTTTTTGAAATTATTTTCTAGACAAACTGCTTTATTATTAAAGGAAGTATTCCACTGTGGGTAATTAGCATAAAGTAAACTTGCTAAGGTTGAGCCTTGTTCTATAGATATATCAGTTTGGCCGTTAGCATCACTAAATACATTTTGTTGTTTGATTTGATTTAAAGCTATTAACTCATTAGCCGTTATTTGTGTTTTTTCTTTTTCGAATTGCAAATGTCTATATGAATTATGCCATATTTCAACAACTTCTATGATTTTTTGTTCAGGACCATTTTCTTCAATAAAACTAATAGCTCCCTGTATATGATCTTGATCAACATGGGTTATCACAAGTAAATCTATTCTTCTTCCTTGTTCTTTTAAATCAATAAGGTCTTTGCGAATAAAGTCGCGGTATGTTTCAGTCAAACCCATATCAATAATAATATTTGTTTCTTGATGTTCCCCAAAACTAATTAAAAACGCATCACCTTCACATGCTGGGTACATTTTAACTTTTATCATAATATCCCTTTAGCTCAAAGCTACAACTAAAACTATAATATATCATTAAATTACAAGGGTATAGTGGTAATGAATATTCTCGTTTTCATGCTCTACTGTTTGTTGTTAGGAAAAGTATCATTCTACGTTTTCGTACTAAGGTTTCCTTATAGCAATAGCGCCCATAACAAATCAGTTATAAGCAAAATCTATTCAGCTTATTTTCCCATAAGTAAACTTTCCCAAACATTATAAGCCTTAAGCTGATCTGTAATATACTCGCTTTTATTGTATACGCTCAAGATCCCTCCTAGCTTATGCCCAAGCATCTTTTCAGTGACATGAAGTTGTATTCCCTCTTCTGTCAGAATAGTCGATATTGAGCGTCTGAAGTCGTGTACTGACCACTTCTCTATGCTCATTCTGAGAACTATAGAACGACACATTTTATTAATTGTTGCTGGACCAATAGGGTTTTTATAGCTCGCACTTGGAAATACATAATCAGTTAATTCACCAAATGTTGTTAACTGCCAATTAATTAACTCCAGAGCTTTAATTCCAAGGGGTCTTATGATCTTACTCTTTGTCTTACTTTTATCTCTCGGAACAGTCCAAATTCCAGCTTCTAAATCTATATCTTTCTTTTCCATTCTTCTGATCTCACCGCACCTAGCACCAGTGAGTATAATCATTTTGACCGTATTTATAGTAGTTGGATAACATTTAGTACGGTCAAACTGAGCCATGATTTCCTTAATTTCTTTAATAGATGGAGCTCTGTCTCCAACATTAGGTGAAACACCAACACTCCTTGTTTCTATTTCATCTAATGAGTGATGCTTAATAAGGTCTCTAGCCTTACAGAATCTTAAACATGTCTTAAGTTGTTTCACTAAACCATTAGCTGTATTTTCAGTTGTATTTTCTATAACTCGATCAAAGTAGGCATACCACTCTTTCCTCGTGATATCCTCTACAGGCGTAGTAAATACACCACATACGTGTTTGTGTAATGTATACGTATAAGTCTTCTGAGTGCCCTCTCTGAGCTTAGAAACATACTTTTCTAAGAAGAGTTCAACACAGTCATCTAAAGTCGCTTTATGTTCAGTTTGAACTGATAACCTTTGATTTGCCTTAACAGCTTTAATGTCACTTCCTTGTTCAACGATACCTTTTAATTCTGGTATAGTGCTTCTAGCCTCTGATAAACTAATAGACGGATAGCTACCAAGGTCATACCGCTTCGCTTTACCTTGGAACCTATACCGATATTGAAAGATAATTTTACCATGCGGTGTTACCCTAACACTTAGAGAATCTCTATCTGTGATAGTAAGTAATTTATTGTGCTTTCTATTAAGAACAGATCTTAGCTTTGTATCTGAAAGGGCCATGGCTCACTTTAGGTATAATATTATGTACACAGAACTTTATCATATCATGTACACACAAGTGTACACAAAACATCTAGAACAGGGTAATATGATATTGATTAACAAAATACACAAACGAACAACATTTCAGGTAAGTAATTGATAGTGAATAGCAATAACACACAAAATAGCGCAATAAAAAACAACGCTGAACAGCCCACTATTCTTTGGCACGATTATGAAACCTGGGGGGTATCACCAAAATTTGACAAACCGTCTCAGTTTGCCGGTATTCGCACAGATCTAGATTTAAATATTATT
>JBLIDR010000028.1:0-10161 GCA_047632655.1 Francisellaceae bacterium
TTTATTTTGGTGTTGAAAAGTTCGCTACAATATTAAAAAATTTTGATGAGTGTTATGTTCCCGCTATGGCTAATGGGACCATCGTTTATGACCCTAATCAATTAGCCATTGAAGTGATTAATGCTGCGAAAATAATCTATCAAAAAGGCCCTAGAGATTTCTTAAAAAATACGATGTTTATGAATAAACTCAGAAGCCGTGCCAGAACAAATCTTTTGGATATGAAGGACTCAATATCCAATCCAATACTTTTTAATGTTCTCAGCTTCAATAACTAAGTAGTCTATCAACGACTTATTATGTGTCCAAATTAACTACGCCACTACATGATGGTTATCTACTAAGAATAACTAGTACTAATACTTTACACCTCCATTGACACATTTAGCTTTAGACTTTATGCTACTAAAACTATATGGAATAAATCCACGTAGTTTTAGTAGCGTATGTTGTATTTTTGGAACGTATGCTTTTTTATGGTGATACAAATGAAAGGAAGAGATTGCCAATGACTCATATAAACATAATTGTTTTGCAAACATGACTCATTAACTAATCCTTAAATCTGAATGGAAATATCCATTCGGATAGGTATTTGCGTGGCTATTTGCCTCTCAACAACCTCCTTTTATTTTATTGCCAGCGGCCTAAATAGGCTCCTGTTAATAAGATAGAGAAACACCAAACAAATATTTGTTTGGTTAATATTTTATTAAACAACAGGAGATCATTATGATCGCTAAACCCAGTCTTGCCCAAAATCCATGTAGAAAAAATATACTTGCTAGAAGCCTCTTCATACAGCAGTTAAAGCCCATTGTTCCATTTTTTATGTCCACTGAAATTTGTCACAAACTTTCAGGTGGTATTGGCTACCCAGAATTAGAAAAAAAAATAGTTATTCAGCATAACGGTACAAGCATGCATTTTCACCCTGGCACAATGGAAACGTGTGATACTAATGCGTTTGAAAAAGTAACTAAAAGACTCAAAAAAACACTATTTATACACCCTAGGAGCACCAAGGTAACTTTATCTTTCACGCAACTACTGGAGCGGATAAGTAGTCGTGATACCTTTAGGACGCCGAACATAAACCATGTGGAAAATGCAGTTACTTCTGCTAAGCGCTGCCAAGTTATTCAACTGGATGGATTAGATAATCCAGAGCTTATTGTTTCACTGGAAGAGGCTCACACTGTTATCGTAGTTTTGGTTGTAAAAAACGAACTAAATGCTTCTGAGATTAATCGTAAAAGAGAACTCATTAAAGGGGTTGAAGGCATAGAACAGGTGGTACTTGGTGTCAGTCATGAACCTTTACTTGAGTCTTCTGATAAAATACATATGTTAAGTTTCATTGGCCGAGACGCTGACGCTGTGAATGCTATAAAGGTCATTGAAGATTATGTTGTTGGTGAGCATGAGTCTTTTAACGAAGACTCTGACAAAGCTTATTGTGGTAACGCCTCACGCACAGGTGTAGAACGCTGCCCTAATTATTCTGAAAAACTCCCTAAAAAAGACATGACGGACCACCCTCGCTCCAAAGACCCCCTTTGTGAATCATGTCTTGAAACAATATAGCCATGACGAACTATAGAGGTGGCATTATGAATATATTAAGCGAATTTAATGAAATATTACAGGTTCAATTGGTCGAAAAACTGGCCATACCTAATGGACTTATCCCATTAACAGAAAACGATTTCGGTACTTCTTCAACAGACATGGATAAATACCTGTGTATAGATATTGAAGGGAATAGCGTAGAGGACATTAAACAACACTTATCATCAGTTGTATCTGAAATCGACGCTCTACCTAGGGGGAGTACGATATTTGAAAGCATGGGATACGTGTTACGTTGTGGTTCTGATTTACTTTTGTCTGAGTACCATTACATCCATGAAAAACTAAAAGGCGTAAGTGAACGGCACAATATATGGTTTAACTTTGGTATTGAAGAGCAGGAACACCTCAATAGCAGAATTACTTTCTCCGTCTATTTATTTGCAGGAGACATCGATTTATCAAGCGTTAATGATACGCTCTTTGAGCTAACAGATGAGTTCATTTCACAGGTAAATATGATTAATAAGCAGCTCCATTAAAACCTTATAGTTTATGAGAACTTATTCGAACTAATCATAAGCTATATCTATTGGTTACACTTTTAAATGCGGTGTGATGCAAATCCACCGCAAGTAATATTTATGAATGCTAATGGTGTTTATTTTTGTTAGTTCAATCTCTTCTTGAGTGAACACATCATCAAGTATTCTATACACTATGGAAAAGTATGGGATCATTGAATTGAAAAAACATGCCCCAAAAGTGCAAGAAATAACCAAGGAGACTGAATTCGATATTCGATATGCCATAGCTTAATGCCCATTAAGGCTAAAAAGAGAGATAGGCTTTACTGGGCATGTGAAAGACAGCTCAGGGTAACCTATATGCAAGCCAGTCTTGGTCAACTGCGAACTTTTGAAAACAAACAAAACGTCCAACGGATCTTTTCTCACCACTACCCCTAATAATGAAACTTACCATTGTTAAAATGCAGTACACCTTGATTTAACTGTCGAGCGATATTTTGTTTCGCCTCTTCATAGTAAAAAGTACTGGCGCTATTATCAAGCGTTGCTAGATTAATTTTATAAATAGAGGTAATTGTCTCTTCGTCTTCTGGTGAGTCTGCAATATCTGCCATGCGCTTTTGTGATAGCAATTCATACTGCTTGCGATATGCTGCGATAAAGTCATGATCCCCCATGGAGGGCGTGACGCGACCAGAGTTGTTTTTAAGCCATATCACTTGCTCAGCACTAAAGCGTGCATCAGCATAAATGACGGGTAAATCTGACGCTAACGGACTATCTGGACACGTTTGAGGGCAAACTCTGTTGCTATTTACCAAGGTAACGTATTGCGATTGAGTTAGCTTTGAGCATGCTGGGCAGGTAATAACGCCAGCAAAATGCGAAGCGGCAGTTTTCTTTTCATAACTTGTAGAATGACAATAGAAATCGATACAACATTGAGGTATCCCATACAAAATACCTAATGTGGTATCTGCGAGTACTTTATCGTTCATACATTAGCTCCATTGTTAAACTCTCCAATAGACAAAGCAACAGGGTTTTAACCACATATTAAGTTCAATATGTATTTTTTCAGTTTCAATATAGTGCTCAGCCAGTTCATCAATTAACGATTTTGCCGCCGCTATCCACCGCAATTTTTGTTTTTTATTTGCGCCACTGATCCAACCAAGTATTGGAGCGCTATATAGGGCGTTTACAGTATGAATTATTTGGTTTTCAGAATTTAAATAAGCTGAAATAGATTTTGTTTGCTTACTTTTCAACTTCCATATTGGGTGCTCATGGTCTATCGTTGATGGCATTTTGGTGTAGGTGATTATAGGGTAGTACGATTTTTTATGAGCCACTGTATCCATAGTTTTATTCAATAATTTATGGATTGTCAATAGCTCCTCTGGCACGTTAAGGTTTTTATCTTTTATTGCTTTATACCACGATGTTTGTTCATCAATGCCATTATCTTCTTGCTCAATCGTTTGATGCTCTACTTTATTTTCAAAGCGTTTTTTTACACTTTCTACGTCACCCCGTAAATACTCTAAATAACTTAATTTTAGTGAACGCATACGGGTTATCGGGCCTACAAATTGCCCCCAAACAAGTGAAAATAAGCCGATAAGTGCAGCGAGTAGCGCAACAATTGATTTTCCATCAGTTTGCCATTATCGATTGCTATTTATAATTTATCGATTGATTTGTATGCAATACAAGGAATGGGAGCGTAGTCCTAAAAAAATGTTTGATCATGTTGCCCTGCTATCAACTCGCTTACATGATATGTTAATAATTAGCCTAAGTAACATAAACCATAAGACAAGAGTTGAGGCATCTGAAAAATTAGTCGAGGAATTATTGGCACCACACGGAGGGTTGTTGCAGCCTAATGAAATAGTATT
The DNA here is from genome assembly GCA_047632655.1 of Francisellaceae bacterium. GTDB lineage: Bacteria > Pseudomonadota > Gammaproteobacteria > Francisellales > Francisellaceae > CAJXRW01. The sequence continues at coordinate 4,007 of JBLIDR010000028.1, forward strand.
CTACTAAGATATATTTAGTTGGTTTCTCATTACAGTAGATATTTCAAGTTACAAGTTTGAGCTATGCATTCGTGATCGAGTGATTATTATCTCTATGTTAGTCTTTGTAATAAACAGATTCTTACTATTTAGGTATGAAACTTTATTACTTGAAAAAAGCTATTATATATATTTTAGTATGATACTTTATTTTTTATATTAGTATATTTTTATACGTAAAGTAGGCTGTACAGAGTGATTTAGTCTGACACTTTATTACTCTCCCACAATTAGGCGCATTTTAGGAGTTTAAGCGCCATGAAATACTGGCGCACAATTACTTTAAAAGCCGAAGGACGCACCCACTACAAATTTATTTGCATAGTTAGTTTTTACAAAGGAAGCTTCATAACTGAAATTTCGGTTAATGTGGTATGCAACACCTATTAAATGTTCCCATCTACCATCACCGTGGAAAACCACTCGGCTACTGTTAACATGCAATTCTAAAGCGTTATGAAAAATACTTTTAACACCAATCGTGGCCGAGTAACCTATATCGTTTTTGGTGCGGTCATTGTATTCAGCTAAAAAGTCATTATGGTAATACTTAAAGCCAATTGAACCATAAATATCAGTGGTTTCATGGTAAGTGTGTTTAATACCAATAACACCATCAAAATTGATTGTTTCCGTTTTTGCTTCTATCCCATCAATAATGTCATCGTATTGGATAAGTGTGGATTGGAGCGTACCAAACAAATTTTCATCGATCATCCTAGTTGCACTTAATGCAAATCCATCAGCTGAATATTTATCTTCGTGCGAATCAACAGAGACGTAAGAGGCTCTGTATTTATTCCAGTTTAACGTACCTGCGTTGGCGGATAGAGCAGTACAAAGTAGTGTAGCTACAATAGCAGTGTTTTTTAGCATGCTGTTTCTCTTGTAATGATAATACATAGAACTTACACAAGAATTAAAAGCTAAATAAGTACAAAGTGATTATATGCCAAATGAATATCTTGAAGCTGTTGGTTTTCAACGTAGCCGAAAAGCTCTCTAATCGACGTGAATCGCTGCCATGGGTAGTTCATACTCTTAACAACAAACTATTCCAAAGTGCCTAAATTTTGCCGAACTGAAATTTGATTATTTAATATTTAGGCGTAAAATGAGTTTCATTAAGCATTATTAACAGAAATGCTACATTCATATATTGCAAATGGTTGACTGGAAGAGTTCGCAATGAGCGAAAGAACGGTAATAAAAGGTATTAGAAATATTCTAGACAGAACATGTTAGATAAAGTTTACTGGGGGTAAGTGAGGAAATTAACCACATATACTCTCGAATCAAAGTTACAGGCCATTAAAACAACAAAAGCCACAACATCGTGTGGCTTTTATCTTATTTCATATGTCTTTGGTGGGCTGCAAAAGCAGGGATATCCAAAGCCCTCGAAAGCTATACTAGTGATAAATGACGCACACGTCAAGATTAAAGGATGATAATGCCACATAAAGCGATCGAAAAAACCCTCTCTATTAATAGGTTTGCAACATACAGACAAGCTGTAAGACAAAAGAATACACAGGATTGTCCAGTTATGGCTTTAAAACTGTACGAATGGAATGCAGAGCTATCAAGTAGGTTTTTTTTTCCTTTACATATTTATGAGGTTACGATTAGGAATGCTATTTCTGATGCTATCAGTATTCGTTATGGCGCTGATTGGCCTCTCAATACTGTGTTTCAAAATTCCCTTCATAAATTTGATCAAGACACTCTATTAAAAGCCATCAACAATAATTACCAAGGTGTTGGTAAATTATTACCTGAGATAAAGTTTGTTTGGTTTGAGAATATGTTTACGAAACGTCATGATGGCAGAATTTGGAAGCCATCAATCGCTAAAATCTTTCCAAACGCACCAGTACATTATACCCACCAAGGTTTAAGGAAAATGTTGAAAGAAGCCTGCTATACCATTCGACTATTTCGAAATCGTTGTGGCCATCATGAGCCAATATTTAATAACATCGAACTAATCAATATTTATCCGCTAATATCGAGTTCAATAAAATGTAGATGTAACGAAACATTCTTATGGTTAGATCAAAACCAGACTGTTACAACACACCTATCAACCCCCGTCATATAATTTGGGAGAAGTGAGTTGCAAAAAAAATCGACCAGCAAAACCAAAAGTAGTTTTTATATCGCTTATTTAATAGATACGGGTATTAATACAGTGCAAGGGCTATTAGATGCTACGAACATGCATAGGCGCACGTTACAGGACACTATATTGGCCCTTTCTGAGATAGATATTTTGTGTGAATCGTCGGGGGGTACTAAGAATAAAACATACTCAATTGATGATTGGGGTGTTGTTAATAAAGGTTACATTAAAAGCAACTTAAAGCACATCAAAGACGTTTTACAATTAATTTAAATAAAATAAGGGAATATAAATGTCTGGTTACAGTAGCATTACTGGAATATTTGAACTTACTTGGAGTAAAGCTTCCAAATATTTAGCACATAGGAATAAACAAATTGAAGATGAAGAACAATATCTTTTAGAGCTGATTACAAATAGTGGTTATACCTATTTAGGACAAACAGCATATGGGTACAATTTAGTCGCGAATAATGCTCAAATATGGAAGTTACTTTCAGGGGAAGAGGCTACTTTTGGGGAAACAGATGAATCACCTGAAGATATTTATCAAGCTTGGAAATTAAATAGAGAGTGGTTTAATGCCACGGAATTAGGGAAAGAGTTCAACCCTAAATTAAGTGCCATAAAAATTAACCGAAGTATCGAAAGTCTCGGGCATATAATAAAAACAGATGGTGGCTGGGTTCCTAGTAAAAATGCCGAAAAATGCGGCTTAGTAAGAAAAAGAGATAGCGCTCAAGCTTATGGTAATAAACCATGTGTGGAACTTAATATTGCTCTGTTATCATTTATAAACGATTTAAAAAAATAGTTGGAAATAGTAAATTATTATGGAAGATAAACATAGCAGCGAAGCATATAACAAGGGTTTTAAAACAGAACAATACAATAATCCTTACTCCGTGGGTTCAAATGAATATAACGAATGTGAAAGGGGTTGGGCGCAACGTGTGAAAAGAGGATATCCTTGTAAAACTAGTAAAATTAAAAACAAATCAAAAACCTTTAAAGAAAAATATCAAAATACTAATTGGAAATAATGATATTTGCACCACCAAAGGGGCTATGTTTAGCCCAATAGAAACTAACGACAATAGAGTATTGGAATATCGGACATGATTAATAATCAACTTGAAAAACTATAATTGATCTAGCAGAGCAAAGACTGAAAGAGCTTAAGCATTATGTGGCTACCAAATCAGAAGATAAAGAAATGCTAAGGTTTCACGTATCGGACCTTTTTACTCAATTAACTTCATTAACGGAATTAGGCCTTATTCAAGAGTCTGGTATGTCTGATTCATCAGCCGAAAAACTTATATCTATTCATGATGAAGTCACTAAAGTAAGTAGAACATTTTCATGGATGTATAACTAAAAATCATAAAATGGAATGAAATAATGGAAGGAATAACACTACAAGAACGGGTAACTATGACAAAAGTTGAGTCAATTGATCCTGATTATGGGTATTTGGTTGAGGTCGATGGTGAAGATAAGGGCACAATAGTCGGAATTGATCGAGAGTGCCGTCTTATGTTTAAAGCCTGTATGCCTCTTGGATATTTTGAACTTCAAGCAATCGGAGCTAAGTTGGAAGAAAAAGAAGGCGAACTTTTTCGAGAAGGTCTACTTGGTTAATTAACCATTAAATTAGTTATTGGAACTTATGAGAGTGATAACGTTAAAGGATTATGTAAGAGCTTTTAATCATTTTAATACAGTAAAATAAAAAATAATTACTGAAAATTTAAGTCAGAAAATAATTCTACATAAAAGAAAACAGAAGTTGGAGATCACATGTATTGTGAAAAGTATGTAAATACTGATGCTGAAGAGTTACTCGAAGAACTGGATAGGGTTGAATGTCGAGCTATAGAGATGTTTCGTGAATTTAAGCAGATAAAGCTTCAACCGGCGTTTGCTGCGTTGTATCGGAAAGAACATAACCATCCTCTTAATGAGCTTTATGTACATGGGCGATTGGATACTGATGACCTTTATATAACACTTGGTGAGGCGCGATTTAATTGTGACTCAATCGGAAACTTTGTAGATTACATTGATAAAAAAATTACAAATCCCGAGTTGAGAGTATTCGATGATGCTTATCAGTATATCAACGCATACGGTGACAATGGTACTTTTAGGGATATGCTTAATCTATACCTTGAAGTCATGAAGCTGTACAAAATAACTCGGAAAAACATATGCAAGCTTAACAATACCGCAGCTGCACGTTTGGAATGAAGTTCACACCTAGACTTAAAACGTCTGCTTCTGGCACATAGTCTGCCTATCCTTAACCCTACATGGGTATTAATAATAGGCAGTTACACAGATTTTGTTACAGGGTCAATTTTTAATTCAAAGTTGTTACTAGGGCCTTGAAACACTGTAAAGAAAACGCATTATTTGTATTGCTGCTTTGTTTAAAGTTAGTATTCAGCATCAATATTGAGCTACTAAGTGAGTGTAAATAATAGACCTTCATTTTTAAGTGTTGCTTTATGATAATTGATTTATTTTTTCCATTACTTCATGCCCTGGTAAGTATCCAATAAGATCCCATACCTGTTTTATCAAATCCACTTGCGTACCGTTAACCTTTTCCCAGCTAGTTTTACCACCAACACTGCCTTTGGCATGAATTGGAAATACAAGCGGATATTTCAAAGCTTCTTGAACACCCATTGAGCAGTCATGGTGCCACTGGCATAAAGGCAAGCATAAAAGGTGACAAAGTACTTTAACTCTTCCATCTACATGATGTATTGACACATAGTTGAAGTTTGAAGAGTCCATATCTTCAAGACCTAATGCACTGTTTCTACAAGCAATGCAACCTAGCGCTCCCATTTGATCATGTAACTCTTTTTCGGTACGTGTTCTTTGGCGCTCTTTAGACTTTGTTTGTTTAAGTGTTGTAACGGCTTTATTTGTCGTTAAGGCTTTTACCGTTTTAGTAACAAATGGCTGGGACAGTTTTAGCTTTGCTTTTTCACGCTGCTTTTCCTGTGAACGTTCAATAGACTCTCGCTTTTTATTCTTTTGCGCTTCTGATAACCCTTGGCTTTGCTTTAGTTTCTGTTTTGCAATTGTCTTGTCTTTGCTTACTTTCTTTTTAGCCAATATTTTGGTTTGATAAATAGGGCATTCTTGCTGTTGCCTTTTACGTTTTAAAGCCCTGTTTTGAGCTTCTACCTTTTTATTTAATGCCTTTAAATACGCTGTGTTATTCATGCTGATACCATTAAAACCACTCTAAAATTAGATAGAATGATCGTATCAAGCGCACATCTTCCTTCAGAAAATTAGGCATTACTTTGAATCAATATTCATCTATAAAGTCATGCCTAATTAAATGAGATGATATTATTTGTTGGTAGAATGTATTTATAAACTTTTTAGGAGTACGACTATGACATTGAAACTGAACAATACAGCGGTTTTTTTAATAATGTTGTGCTCAATAAGTATATTGACCTAGGAGCAACTGAACTCGTAGATGATAGTTCAGGACCAGCCATAATACTAATCAACAATAGGAGTGATTTCTTAAGTTCGTTTTCTGCCGGTGTACGAGAAGCGAAGAACGGAAAAGATGCTTCGTACTGTGATTATAACGCCATTCCTTTCGCATTTACGGTAGGGTTTGAGCACTTTCACCAGAACAATAAAAAAGGCATAAGAATGAAGATTACTTGTGTCATGGCTTTAAAATAGGTGATGCAGAGGATGTTCATCATCAATAAAGGTTGTGGTCAAATAGAGTTCAGGTGGGTGGACCAACTTAATACATTTTAGAATTATTGACATATATATCATGGCGTTGTATGTTGTTCGCAAGGCAAGTATGGAGAAATTCATATACGCAAAGTTTACGACCTTAATGTCTCGGACAAAGGTAGCGTGACTGCAATCCCCTCATACCTGTCTATCTATAAAATTATAAATCATATCAAATCGAAAGCTGTTTAATGTAGTT
>JBLIDR010000029.1:0-9913 GCA_047632655.1 Francisellaceae bacterium
GCTCATCAAAGGCGTATGCAGTGTAGCTGGCACTTTGCGAATAAGTTCAAAGCCTAAAAATATCGCTAACATTAAAATCATTAAAAGATAGATAAATGACATTACACACTCTCCTGTGTTAACAACGCTTTAATAGTTGGATTGATCAACTCACCGTTGTGAGTGATTAGTGCAGTTTGCAGAATATCGTCTTCCAAATTGAGGGATATTGTTTTAGCTTCAGCGTCCCAAAATTCCAACAGTAGCGCCTGCAAATTATTGGCATACATTTGACTCGCATCCAACGCAACTTCGCTTGCCCAATTGCCGGTACCAATGACGGTGACGCCTTCAACCGTAACGATAGATCCAGAAACACTTCCTTCAACATTACCGCCACTTTCAGCTGCCATATCGACAATTACACTGCCTGGTTTCATTTTTGCGATAACGTCTTTTTTGATCAGTAACGGTGGCTTTCTACCAAATAATTGCGCAGTGGTTATCACTACGTCGGAACTGGCTATACATTCAGCTTGGGCTTGTTGCTGAATTTCAATTTGTTCTGGGGTGAGTGCTTTTGCATAACCTTGGTCTGTTTGTCCTGTTTCACCAATATCAATAGCTAAAAACTTCGCACCAAGAGAACGCACTTGCTCTGCAACAACTTCACGCGTGTCATATGCGATTACCGCGGCGCCAAGCCGTTTGGCCGTAGCAATAGCTTGTAAACCAGCCACACCAGCACCAATAACAAATACTTTTGACGGTTTTAGTGTGCCCGCTGGTGTCATCATCATTGGGAAAATTCGAGGTAACGTTGACATCGCTTTTGCTACCATCACATAGCCTGCCAAACTCGCTTGTGAGCTTAGCGCATCCATTTTTTGGCAACGACTACTGCGCGGGATCATTTCAACACTTAACGCGGAACGACCCGACTCCTGTAACCATTTTATATGCTCAAGTGCATTAAATGGGTCTAAGAAACTGATACAACATACGGTTGTTTTAGTCTTTTCCAAATCAACTTTGTGTAAAGCGTGAATCGACATTAAGAAGTCAGCTTTTGCGAGTACGGAAGTCCTATCAGTTTCAATTGTCGCTCCAGCGTCAACGTATTCTGAGTCTTTAATATTAACGTTAGTTCCAATACCAGATTCGACTAAAATAGTCGCACCAAGCTTTACATAAGCTTTTACATTTATTGGAAGTAAACTGCACCGACGTTCATTTTCTAATTGTTCTTTGACGAACCCTATTATGCTCATTTCGCCTCCTTTTTTTGGTTAGCTCAGATTAAATAATTACTTTTTAAGGCGCACAAGCTCACCTGCAAAAGCTGCCAAATTTTCCTGTCGGTTTATTGATTATCTTTTAGATATTTTTATTATTATGTTTTTAATGCTGCATTGCTGCTAATAATGATGTTTGAATATCAAAATTAAACGCTCTCGCGCATAAAAATAAATAACCGCAGTAAAACACGTCTACATTCGAAGATTGTATTAACATTCTCCCAGAGATTAATGTAGGCATGACTTTCTTTTAAAGTTTAATTATTGTTTTGCCAAAATTATTACCAGTAAACATGCCACAAAATGCGGCTGGAGCATGCTCTATGCCTTCAAAGCAACTCTCTGCGTTTTTAAGTGCCCCTTGCTGCATCCACTCAAATAGTTGCCCTCTCATTTCGTCGTATCTATCAGATTCGTAGTGAGTCATAAGCCCTTTCATCGAAGCTTGACGTACAACTAAATTAAATAAATTTTTAGGGCCTAGCTGAGGCTCTAATGAGCTGTAACTAGCTATAGCACCGCACAATGCAATACGCCCATTTTGTGCAATATTAGCTATAGCGTCTTCTAACATTTGCCCACCAACACTATCAAAATAGTAATCGACGCCGTTTGGGCATTCATCAGCTATCAATTCGCTCAAAGGCTTAGATGATTTGTAGTTTAAACAACTGTCAAAACCAAATTCGTTAATTAATTTTTGCGATTTTTGGTCATTACTGGTAATTCCGATTACTTTAGCTCCATTAATTTTCGCGATTTGACCGGCAACAATACCAGCAGCACCAGCTGCTGCGGATATCAAGGCAGTATCACCTTGTTTAAGTTGTCCCATATCTACAGTGCCTATGTAGGCAGACATACCTGTTTCACCTAGTACACCTAAATACAAAGAATCATCACATTCCCACGCTGTAGGTAAAGGGTATACAGTATCGTTTTCTGCTTTTATCACGCTGTATTCTTGCCAAGCGCTGCGGGTCATTAATTTATCACCTTGCTTGTAACTTGGATTTTTACTTTCGATAACAGTCCCTAATACAATTCCTTGAACTGGTTGACCTAATGCCATTGCTGGTAATATATTGTTACCAGACCCTTCGTTCATCCAGAACCTGAAACCAGCATCTATCGACAAATAAGAGTTTTTAAGTAAAACTTCGCCGCTTTTTATTATCGGTATATCAACAATTTCTAATTTAAAATCATCCGAGGTCATAATTTTTTGCGGTCGTTTATTTAATAAAATTTGTTTATTCATGAATATACTCCTTAAATATTTCAAAAAGCTTAAGTAACCCGCTTTTATTTATTGAGATGCGGAAAATACTATGTATTTTCAGTACCTTTTTGTAATTGTAAAATATTAAACTGCGTTTTATCGGAACTATAAGCTGATATAGTTTTTTTGATATATATCGTTATACACACCAAATAAATTATATTCATGACCATTATAATTCATAAATTCTTCAACATAACACCGTCCGGCTATAGCACATTCGTTATTCAGTATTTGATGCGACACCAGTTTATGTTGAGCATCTGTATATAATGTCATGGCTTATTTCCAAGCTGGTACTATTGTATCAATATCGGTGATATCGAATAAATCTTCTGGCTCTTCTAATGTTCCAATTAACCATATCGCGTCCATTGTCAGACAATGAGACCAAGCATGACTGTGTACTCTATGCATAGATTCAGCATAATTAGCTAACAATGTCTGTATTTCATAATTTGAATTTTAAATTGACTCTACACCCCATCAAAATTTAAGTTGTCATCACCTATTTGCCAACTTTTTGCGCATTTTTTTAGATCTTCAAACAATAAAGCCATAGACTTAGTATTTTCGATTATTTCTATCATGCCACCGGGGTGGAAATGGGATGCAATATAACAGGCATTACTGCCATCAATTGTTTTTATCGATTGAACAATGTCTATATCATTATCTTTTAATGCGGAAAGCAATTTACCATATTGATTACTTACTATTGCGCTGTGTTGCATACCGCCTTCTGGATAAAATTTCAAAAAATCACTATAGATAGAATCTGCTGAATCATGTTGTTGTATGAGCTCTATTTGCATATTACCTTGATAAGCAATAGCTAAACTAATGTCAGGATTTGTTTTATGGCCTTGATATATAACTTGCCCTAGTTCTAAATGCGGTAGCAATAAGAACGGGCCAACACCTATAGAATTCCAATGCAAAATCGCTTTGCCTACATCAGGTACTACAAAAGCGATTTGCATTAAATCAGCATTATTTTGAAATAAATTTATAGTTTTGTTGAGCACCAATTAATTCCTCTTCTTAGTAACTCATAGAATATATCTAGCTCCCAACTACATCGCTCTACATCAGGATACTCTTCCATTAAAGGTTGCATATCGTAAGTTCCTCTACAATGGCCTAATGTAAGATAGAGTACCTGCCCTTTTTCATGATTATTTATATACATTACAGGGCGTTTTTCGTCATCATTCCAAAGATTACCCTCTTCAAAGTCAGGCACATCACCACTAAAATGTGTATGTAATAAACATTGGTGTTTGCCATAAAACTCGGAAAGATAAAGTTCATCAAATGTTTCAAAAGGTTTGAGGCCTTTTGTTAATTCATGGGTTGGATCTGTTATTTCTACTTTAAAATCACATAATGGAGGATGTGCTAAAAACTGACTACCTAACATCTCCATAAATTCGGGGGCTTCTCTTGGTGTGCCAACACACAGAGGATCAAATCCTAAAAACCGACATATAGAATTTGTGCCATGCAAAGCTAGCCATCTATGTCCTGCATTTAACCAAGCTTTAAGTTTTTTTGTTTGTTCGCTACTCGGTACAACATTACATGTATAAGTAATCAGAAAATCACTGTCACATATTGCGTCAATATCATTAAATGAGTCACTGACTTTTACCCGTATATGCATATGCTCACCTAAAAGTTTAAGCAACTCTAAGCGAGCGAAATCCATATCATGATAGTCACCACCACATACAAGATAAGCATCAACTCTTTTTTTATTCATAATCAATAACCTCTATACGCCTTTACACATGCCACCGTCAATGACATAGTTTCCACCCGTCATAAAGCTTGCAACAGGGCTTGCTAAAAAAGCAATCAGGCTTGCAACTTCATTGGCACCTCCCATTCTTCCAAGAGGGATCTGAGTAAGTGTATTTGCGTAAAGATCTGGCATTTCATTTTCTACAAATTCCCAAGCACCACCTTCAATATATATTGGACCTGGGCATACTGTATTTACTCGAATACCCTCTTTTCCGTGATAATGAGAGAGCGTTTTAGAATGGGTAATTAAAGCTGCTTTTAAGGCCATAAAACCAGCAGGCGCAGGTGCAAAATGTTCAATTGCTGCTGTAGATGAAACGAATATTACTGAAGCATCATTTGATTTTTGTAGGTATGGAAGCAGTGTTTCGAATCCCCTCACAGCACTCATTAGATCTACATCATAAAATTCTTTCCAAGCTGTCCATGCATCCATACCTAATGCAGTGCCACCTGTGACATTAGAAATAAAAACATCAACACCCGACATTTTCTCAGCACTGTCTTTCAACCATTCTATAAAAGCATCTTGGTCATAAAGGTTAACCGATTTGCCATAACCCTTTCCACCGAGTAAATCTATTTCTTTAACAATACTATCGATATCATCTTGGTTACGAGCGCACAAAGAAATAGTTGCACCTTCTTTAGCAAGCGCTAAAACAGTTTCTCTACCTATACCTTTTGTACCACCGCTTATGATTACTTTTTTACTTTTAAGATTGAGTTCCATGTTTACCTCCGGTTCGTGTCAGTTTTTGTTACTTGAGTTAATTTTTTGTTACTACATGTTAAATAAAAGTATTAGATAACATAAAAGTACCATATAAAAAACAGGTTTGCATGTTTTATTTAGCTGTTTCCCCTCTGTCTTTTTCTGGATTTTACTGCTATAAATTAGAATTTTAAGGTATGATTTGCAGTGAAAAGAAGAAATATGAATTGTTTGTCCTCTATATCGACTAGTACTTAGTGATTTTAGTTAAATAATTCACCATTATTTTATAATCATTGAGATGCCTATGACTTTATTAAACACGTTAAACCTTGGTAGTGACTTAGCACAACAACTTGAATTAGAACAACAGCTGATGTTGGAATATAAAAAGTGTATTAATACACCAAATTCATTATGGTTATGGCAGGCTGCACCCAGTTTAGTTGTGTCTAAAATAGATAGTAATTTAAAAAAATTTGAAGAAGCAAAACGATACACAGAATCTCAAGGTCTGCCTGTTCATATAAGGCAATCGGGTGGCTCAGCGGTAATACAAAACGACCAAGTAATTAACATCAGCAGAATTTACATTCAAGATGATCCTATTACTATTCAACAAAGTTATTTAAATATGTGTCAACCTGTTTTAGATGTACTCAAGGGTTTAGGGATTGAAGCTTATTTAGGTTCAGTTGAAGGGGCATTTTGTGATGGAGAGTATAATATGGTATATCAAGGTAAAAAATTAGCTGGTACATCTCAACGTTGGCTATCCGTGCCTAAATCGAAATCTAAAATTATTCTAGAACACATGGTTATTGTATTAAAAAAAGATTATAAACTATGGACAAAAAAACTGAATGATTTCTACCGTATCGCAGGGTCTACTCAATATTTTAAAGATTCAGCTATTATTTCATTAGAAGAGATTAAAGGTGACATAACTACCGAAGAATTTTGTAACAAATTACTAACTGAATATGCATGATTCAGTCGTAATTTAAGGCCATTTTAAATACAAATTCATAGATGATAAAGGTCCTGTAACAAAATCTGTTGCAGGCTCATAACAGGTCCTAATAAGTCACTTAACGCTATATTGATTTTTTAAAAGCTATTTTTTCTTTTTATTTAGGAAATTATCAATACCATTAGCCATATCTTCCCCTATAACCCCAAGCAAAAAAGCTTCTTTTTCATAGTTTAATTGTTCTACCAATCGAGTTTCCGAATAACATAGTAATTTCTTTATTCTTTGATTAGTTTTGCTATACGTTTTTGTAAATTTTTGTAACCAATTAGCGACAGATTCTTCAAAGGTTTCGTCTTCAAATACATAATTCAACAGTTGAAAGTATAACGCATCTTGAGGCGAAAAATTTTCACTAAGCATTAATAATTCAGCTGCTTTTTTATGACCACATTTTTGCGGAAGAGTATAACTAGCCCCTCCATCAGGGCTTGCTCCTATTGCACTATAAGCAAGATTAAATACACTTGATTTTTTTGCAATACCAAAATCACAGTGACTTAGTAAACTAACTCCATAACCAGCACAAGCGCCTTCAACTACAGCGATGATTGGAATCGGTATGCGTTTTACTTCGAGAATTAGCTCATGCGCTGAGTCAATTAATTGTGCTGCTAATTCTGGTTTTTTATCTTTTACAGCACGCGATAAAAGTTGAACATCACCTCCGGCCATAAAATGTTTATTTCCCCTAAAAACTATGCCACATAAGGATTCATCCTCCCTACAAACATCTAAACATTTTTTGATTTCAGCTGCTAATTGTAAAGTTAAAGCGTTTCTGTTTTCAACTGAATTCCATATAATATATGCGATCCGATGTTCTATTTTTAATGTTACAAATTGCATGTTATCGCCTTTATTTTTGATCTTAGATATGCAGAAATAGGTGCTATTTTTGTATTAAGCTATTTCTATTAAACAGTACTTCTAAAGTTTATCAGTAAATTTCATTTAAACTTTTCGTTAATTCCACAACGAATTTTTTACCGTCACCGAATAACATGAGCGTGTTACCGAGTGCAAATAACGGGCTAGGAAGCCCGGCAAAACTGGGGCTTAAAGAGCGCTTAATGACAACAACGGTTTTACATTTATCAACAATTATAATTGGCATACCATAAATGGGACTGCTTCTATGTTTAGTTCAATAGGTATAACTCCTACTGATAAAATCTGTTCTCTTGCCGCAGGTCGAATATGGTAAGCTTCCACTACTGTACCAAGACCTTTTGCTGTGGCACACGCCTGTAAACCAGTTACCCCAATTCCCATAATGAATACACAACTAAGTTTAACTGTAACCGCTGCAGTGATTATTAATGAAAATAATTTTGATGATTAACTTGCACCTAAAATTACGCTTTTATTGCCATAGATGATAAAAAATTCATCCTCTGAGCTCTTGTAATACGAGGCGCTAACTCTAATGCAAGTGTTGTTAGTGCAGAGTCTTCTATAGATGAAAGGTACTCAGCGCGCATCAAAGGATCCGTTATTCCAATGAGTATTTTACTTTTTGCTATATTTTTTATGGTTCGATAGAATCAGGTCCAGCGTTAACCATCAATAAAATATAACTTGTGGCTATTATGGAGGCGTTCGGTTCAGAAATTATGGCGCCTGTTTGAATATATTCCTCGTCAGGATAATCTAATCACGCTCCAGCATTAGTAACAACCTGAATATGAATGCTTTTTTATTTTGAGACATTTGAGGGGACTAAATCCACTCTTTTCTTATGTTAGATTGATTGAAGACACCAATTTTCAAAATACACATTAAAACGCGCTGATAATCTTGTTCATATAGGATTATTACGAGAACATCAGTCTATTTAAAGTTTATAACATGATCTTCTGAACCACCTTTATTGCTCTAAATGGATAATATTGAGAGTTCTTCATTATTATTTATGTATTAATTAAGTTTTAAGACTCACACTGCTGTCAGACCGCCATCTACTGGAATTTCAGCACCATTCATATACGTGTTATATTCACTACAAAGCATAATCATCACATTAACCACTTCTTCTGGTTCCGCTAACCTTTGCATTGGGATATTTGCATATAATTGTTCTTTGAATTTTTCATCTTTTCCTTTTGTAATATCATCTAACATCGGTGTACTCGCAAAGGTTGGACAAATAGCATTCACTCGTAATCCTTTACGGCCATATTCTGCTGCGGCTGTTTTCGTTAAACCAATAACGCCATGTTTTGACGCACTATAGGGACCTAAAAATGGCGAACCAATAAGACCTGACACTGATGCAACATTTAAAATCACCCCTTTCTTTTTAGGGAGCATGTGTTTTATTTGTTGTTTAAGACATAAGAAACAACCTGATAAATTAACCTCAATGACCTTTTTAAAATCATCAAAGGGACAGTCTGCAATTCTATTCATAGAATTAATAATTCCAGCATTATTTATGGCTATATCAATACGTCCAAATTTTTCCATAAATTGATCAAATGTATTACTAACATCATGTTCATTACTTACATCGCAAGATAGAGCCATTACTTTTGTGCCATTATCTTCAAGTTGCTTACTCACTTTTTTAAGGGAATCAGATTGCTTATCAACAAGTAAGAGAGTCGCCCCTAACTCAGCCATTTTTTTTGTTATTAGTAAACCAAAACCCGAGCTTGCCCCACTAATAAAGACAGTTTTATTTTTAAAATTTATATTCATAATGACTCCAAAAGTAATTACATATTCGAGATACTATGGCCAGCATCAACGACTAAAACGGATCCATTCATATAAGATCCTGCTTGTTCACATGCTAATAGTAAAAAAGGCACATCTAATTCATTTAATTGACCTAACCTTTGAGAGGGCATTGATTGTATGTATTGTTTGCCTTTATCTGTCTGAAAATAGTCTTCATTTAGTTCCGTTAAGAAGTAACCTGGACATAGTGCGTTTGCACGAATTTTTTTTCTACTTAGTTCTAATGCTAATGAACGAGTAAGCTGAATAAGTGCCGCTTTTGATGTTGCGTAGCTACTTTGTCCCATAGATACTCGTAAACCCAAAATTGATGCGGTATTGACTATTGATCCAGAGACATTATTTTCTACACATTGTTTGGCCATACTAATAGCCATTCTCCATCCACCTGTTAAATTGGTCTCTAATACCGAATTCCAACTTTCTTCAGTTGTAGAAAGTGCTGATGTAGAGTCAGAGATCCCTGCGTTATTAGATAAAACTTGAACAACACCATAATGAGAAAATATATAGTCAAATGCTGCACTAATACTTTGAGGATCTGTAACATCGAGAACAACTGACATTGCGGTACCACCAGCGTCTATAATTTCTGATACTACTGTATCTAATTTTTCTTTTCGCCTTGCTCCAAGCACTACTTTTGCACCTTGCTTTGCAAGTAATTTAGCAAAATGTTTCCCTAGACCGCTTGATGCACCTGTTACTAACGCAACTTTATTTTCCAAGTTAAAATAAGTCATCGTTTCATCCTTTGATTACTTTATAAGTTTCAATGCCATATCTACTAGTACAGGAGACAATTTACCGTACTCTAACGCCTTTTCGCTTATGGCATTTCCATCCAGCGATCTTTTATAAACACCTTGTAAAATTGCTGCAAAACGAAAAAAACTGAATGCTAGATAAAACGACCAATTTTGTATTTCATCAATTTCAGCTTCTTTGCAGTACATTTTCAAATAATCGTCTTCACTTGGAATTCCAAGAGACTCTCGGTCAACTTCAGCCAAGCCCTTCAACACAGATGATTGTGACATACGTAATTGCAT
>JBLIDR010000030.1:0-9873 GCA_047632655.1 Francisellaceae bacterium
GAACGGAGTGATGTTTTGTGAAGCAAGCAGGTGACGAGGACGTCTGAGGTAATATGGCTGTAGCGGTAAACGATTCGATTTTGGTCAAGGATGACCAAAATTTATTATGAGTGGCGCTACACTTTCCATTAATTTCGCCATCAAAATAGGGTGGTTTACAACTTGCCACAGCGCCAAACTAAAGGATTTATTGATTCCATGTTTGAGCAACTGGCCTTGCCTATAAAATGCTCCGATTACATGGCATTATCTAGGCGTCTGAGTGAGCTTGACCTTAAGTGTCATCGTTATCACAAAACTGATAAACCTGATAACAATATATTTGCGATAGCAATTGATGATACTAGCCTGAAGGTCTTTGGTAAAGATGAATAGCACCAAGAAAAACATCGCGTTGACACTAGGCTAAGTTGGTGTAGATTGTATGCTGCCATAGACGAAGAAAATTATTTTCAAGCAGCAATTATAACCGATCTATTCAGTCATGATGATCAAAATGCGGGTGAATTATTAGAGCGAATCAAGAGCCAAATAGATCGTTTCACGGTTGATGTCGCTTACAATGAAACACCAATTTATAATGTGATATTAGCACATTCTCCAAATGCTAAAATTGTTATTCTGCCACGAAAAAATGCTCTATTGGAAGAAGGTGCTGCTCCACACAGTAACAATAATATTCTAGAAATTGAAGAAAATAGCAGGATCGTTTGGCAGCTAGAAAAAAAACTACACCCAGCGAAATTATAGTGAGCTTGGTATGCAACGATACAAGAGAATTGTTGGCCGAAGCATGTATTCTAGAGAATTTTCACGCCAAGAGCAGGAATGCATAATTCGTTGTGGCATGATCAATAAGATGACCTGTTTAGGCATGCCTCAAAGCTACAGCATTGCCTAAATTTAGAGAATTGGGTAAGTGACAGTAGTAGTGCAAAAACGACTAATTTTTTTAAATATTTACCAACTTAGAGTCAGTATTTGATGACACACTGCAAGACTTACTAATAAAATATTTTAAAGCTTGATCTTTTTTAAGCCTAAATTTCTTACTACAATAGGAGTAGGAAAATCTTTCTTAATCAACCGACTTACAATCATCCATAATTTATCAGTCACTTGTTCAGCAGGGTTTTTCTTATTTGCACACTATTTTTCACATAAATGTTTAACTATTTTAAAGTCTATTGAGTTTAGTAACCTGTCTTTATCCATATTTATTGCGGTTTTGATTTGAAGGCAATAGATTAATCAAAAAATCACTTGAATTCATTCAGCCTTTTCGGAAAGCTAATGCAAAGAGAGAGCAACGTGACGGTATTTATACCGCTTATTAACCTTTACAGCTTAAGTGTAAGCCATGAGTTAACGTCATGAGCTCCAAATTTTAAATACCTGGAATCATTACATAAACATTAAATATTCATTAAATATTCATTAAATACATTATTTGTATGATTATGTATGTAATATATCTATACATAATATGATAGTATTTATATAAGTATTGTTAATATCAGAGAATTAAAATGGAATTTTTTCTATCACATACATTAGTTGACCTCTCCAGATTTCAGTTTGCATTTACAGCTATGTTCCATTTCATATTCGTACCATTAACCTTAGGTTTGGCTTGGATCATACTGATAATGGAAACGAAGTATGTATTAACAGGCGATAACATTTATAAAGTTATGACTAAGTTCTGGGGTAAATTGCTTGGTATAAACTTTGCTATGGGGGTCGTTACCGGCATGACTATGGAATTTGAGTTTGGTCAGAATTGGTCATACTTTTCTCGTTTTATAGGTGGTAGCTTTGGTCCAATATTAGCGATAGAAGGTATTACTGCTTTCATGTTAGAAGCAACAATGCTGGGATTATTCTTTTTTGGTTGGGATAAACTTTCAAAGAAAGCGCATTGGATGGTTACTTTACTTTTAGCCATTGGTTCATCACTTTCAATTGTAAATATTTTAGCTGCAAATAGTTGGATGAGGCATCCCGTAGCAACAAGCTTTGATGTTACTCATATGACTTTAGAGCTTACATCTCTTTCGTCTTTATATTTGAGTGAACTTGCTCAGATATCTATAGGTCATGTCGCCTTTGCTAGTTTTACACTTTCTAGTATTTTTGTGATTGGCATTTCTTCTTTCTACCTTAATAAAAATAGACATCCAGGTTTTGCAAAAAAATCTATGGCAATTGCAGCGGGTTTTGGGATCATTTGTGTTATCGCTACAGGTTTTTATGGTGACGAAAACGGATTAGCTGCACAAAAATATGAGCCGGAAAAAATGGCTGCGATTGAAGCTCAGTGGGAAACTCAAAAAGCACCAGCAGCTTGGTACCCAATTGCGTTTCCTGATCAAAAAGAGCAGAAAAATTATCTGCAGTTTAAAATACCTTACGCGCTAAGTCTCATTACTTCCCATAACTTAACGGGAACGGTAGTTGGTTTAAAACCTATTATGGCAAGTTATGTTCCTAAAATAAAATCAGGGTATGTCGCTTATGAAAACATGATTAAAATTAGAGAAGGTACCCCAACCCTAGAGCAAGGGGCGCTATACAATGCTAATAAAGAAAATCTTGGTTTTGGCTTTTTGTATCATTATGTTAATGGTACTAATGCAAAATTGACTGAACAAGGTATTAATGCAACAAAAATAGCTGCAATTCCAGAAGTCTCTATAGCATTTTGGTCATTTCGTGTGATGTTAGCAATGTGGGGAATAATGGTCCTAGCATTAATTATAGTGGTGTATAAATTATTTCGTAATAAACCATTTAGTAGGTCTTTACTCTGGGGTCTATTAATCATTATCCCTATACCTTATTTTGCTATAGAGGCTGGGTGGCTTCTCTGTGAAAATGGTAGGCAACCTTGGGTGGTTCATGAAATGATGCCTACTGGAATTGGATCTTCATCGCATGATGTGAGTACTTTGATTTTCACACTTATTGGGTTTGCCACAATATATATCACTTTGTTTATTGTTGAATTATTTTTAATGTTTAAATATGCAAGGTTAGGTCCAAGTGATTCTGACAGTAATGATGATGAATGTGAAAAAGAGGGGGGTAGCTCATGAGTTATGAATTCTTACAATTTTATTGGTGGATTGTTCTAGGTATCATATTTTGTATTTATGCTTCGACAGCAGGGTATGACCTAGGTGTAACAATGATATTTCCTTGGATAAAGGATGAAAACGAAAAAAGAGTTGTTCTTAATACTAGCGCACCTGTTTGGGATGGAAATAATACCTGGATTATATTTCTAGGTGGTTTGATGTTTGTGGTCTTTCCTCCATTGTACGCGACGGCATTTTCAGGGCTTTTGGTTGCCATGTACTTTGTGTTATGGAGTTTTTTCTTAAGACCTGTAGGGTATGACTACAGAGGTAAAGTTCAAAGCAAGAAGTGGCGTAAAGCTTGGGATGTATCTCTATTTATTAGTTCATTCTTCCCAGTGCTTATATTTGGAGTTGCCTCAGCCAATTCCTTTGTAGGTTTTGGCTATAAAATTGATCCAATCTTTTTACGTTCTGACTTCCAAGGGGACTTTTTGGATTTATTAAGCCCAACCGGTATTGTGGGTGGGTTGGTATCTTTATTTTTAATTTTATCTCATAGCTCTATTTATATTGCTAGGCGCACAGAAGACAATATTAGGGCTTTTGCCAAAAAATTACATTGGATATTTACCTTATTATTCATAGTATTTTTTATTATTGGTTCAATTTTAGTTCTCACCGGTATGGGATTTAATTACCATAATATTCCAGGTAGTGCTAGAGAGGTTGAAGTGATATACGCTCGTTTTGCATGGTTTGATAATTTAATGGCGCATCCGTGGAAATTCATAGGTGGTATTGGAGTGACTGTATTTCTGGTAATGTCATTGTATCTAAATCATAAAAATAAGTTTGCTTTAGCATTTTGGTCAAGTGTGGGTATGGTTTTTTCAGCTATTGGATCTACAGGTTTAATGTTGTTTCCATTTATATTCCCATCAAATTTATCACCTGCTGATAGTTTAACCTTATGGAACTCAACACCTGGCATATACACATTAACGAGTTTATTTTATGTAGCATTAGTAGCCTTCATTATTATTGCAATTTATAAAACATATTCTTTCCATGCATTATGGAGTGATCAGAAAACATTAAAAGTTTCAGATCTTTTAGATAAAAATAAACACTTTTACTAAGGAATTGACATGAAATCAAAAATTCTATTTTTACTCAGTATTTTCATTATGGTTTTATTAATTGCACTAAAATATATAACTGGCTTGCCATTCAACGATTATGTGATGACAATAATTCTGCTAATTTTAGCAATGTTCTCTGGTTACACGCTATGTTCTATTACAGATAAGCCAACAGGGGATAAATCATGAATATAAGTGATGCGAAAAAATATTTTCAACAAAACCCAGATGCAGTATTAGTGATTGTGCCTCGTCGTTACAAGTATGTTATGCAGGTTCATAAAGGTGAGTTTATCAAGACAATTAAATCTAGGATAAAGAAGTCTGATATTTCCTGTAATACCTTAGAAGAAATAAATAAATATGCTAAAAAATTAAATAAATTTAATTATGATCTCATTCAAAATTGTCCCCATGTCGAAATGTCTGGGCTAGATAAAGATGTAAGCGAGGTTGCACCTCGATCAGATGTAACTAAGATTATTATATAATGCATCGGATTAAATTTAGACATGACTGAAAATATCTATCCTATACGCTACGTTTCTGAGAAAACAGGTATAAAACCTGTTACTTTAAGAGCTTGGGAAACTCGGTATAAATTACTTAAGCCGCACAGAACTGAAAAGGGTCATCGTCTTTATTCGCAAGATGATCTTGATAAAATTAATAGGATAGTTGCATTAATTAATAAAGGCGCAACAATCAGTCAAGCGATTGAATCACTTATTAATTTAAGCATGTATGAGTTGATTTCAGACAATGAGCATAAGTTTTTGATTAATTTTGATGCCTTAAAGAATGCTGTAAAGAATGATAATTATCAAGTGGCTATAAAAGAGATCAATTGTATTTATGCAGATTATTCTCCTGAAGCCTTTGCTCAAGTTATTTACCCGGCATTATACAAAGAATTAGCTAATAATATTTGGCCATACATGAGTAATGCAGAAATTAATCGTGAAATCATATTAGATTTAATTATAAATCGTTTAATGACTAATATTAATGAGAACAACTATCATTCAAACCAGAAAACAATTCAAGTAATTGGCTTTAGAACGGGTATGATTAAATCTAAAGTGATAGAGGGTTTATTTATTGCTAATGTGCTTAAAGCTCATGGGCATCGAGTGGTATTCTGTTCAGGTGTTTCTAATATAAACGCTATATCAACACAAATAAATATTAACCCCACTATTATTTTCACAAGCTCTGATAATTTCTATGCGCATCAAATTGTGAAAGAATTATATAATTCATCTATGCCAGTATTTATATGGGCAAAAGATTTTCCTGAAAACTTAGAGGGTAATGTAGCGTTACTTAAGACTAGCTTTACACTTCTGTATGATCAAATAAAAATTATATTTCGGTAAATTGGAGGCGATTATTTCAAAGAATATACATATTGTAATTGGTTCAAGTGGTGGGATAGGTTCTTCCTTTGTTCGCTCATTATCTAAAGATATAGACAATAAAATTTATGCATTTTCTAAATCAAAGAAATTATTTAATTTACCGAATGTTATAGAGTGCTCAATAGATGTTTCTTGTGAAAAAAATATTGAGCACTCTGCTAAAAATATTACTGAAAAAGGGCAAGTTATTTCTATTATTATAGCGACTGGTATCTTGTATGATCGTGAAACAAAGCCTGAAAGGTCATTGAGGGAAATTAATCGTGAAAGTTTAGAAAAAATATTTAGTATAAATGCCTTTGCTCCTATACTTATTGCTAAATATTTTTTACCTCTAATAAGTCATGACAGACGAACAACATTCAGCGCAATTTCGGCTCGGGTTGGCAGTATTTCTGATAATAGATTAGGCGGATGGTATTCTTATAGAGCCTCAAAGGCGGCACTAAACATGTTGTTAAAAACGCTTAGTATAGAAGTTAAGAGGAAATACAAAAAATTAATTGTTATTGGCCTGCATCCTGGTACGGTTGACACGGTTCTATCAGAACCATTTCAAGCTAATATTCCAAAAGGAAAATTATTTACACCAGATTATTCAATTAATTCTATGTTAACGGTCTTAAATAATGTTTGTATTGAAGATTCCGGTAACTTATTTGATTATAACGGACATCAGATATCACCTTAATAATTTTTTATGTTCTTTCTGCTTGATATTTTTTCAACTTGCTAACCAAATTCAAGCTCTATATAAAAATATTTTGTAAATCTGATCAATTTTATTTGTAGTCGTTAGACCATTAGAATAAAGGCATATATAATTGATCTGTATTTAGAGGGCTGGGAAGCAGTTACACATAAGAGTATCATGACCTTATCGATAGATTATTTATAATTATTTAATCAAATTAAGGTTTAAATTAATAACAATTAAATCTATTTTAAGGTTATATTAACGTGGATAATTTAGCAAAAAAATATAATAAAAGCGGAGTATTATTGGTGAATCTTGGAACTCCAGATTCACCAACAATTCCTGGAATTAAAAAGTACTTGCGTGAATTTTTGTCTGATAGACGAGTAATTGAAGTCAATCCAATGCTTTGGAAATTTATTTTAAATGTAATTATCCTTCCTTTTAGATCGCCAAAAACAACTAAGCTTTATAAAGCAGTTTGGAGAAAAGAAGATAATCTTTCGCCACTTTTTTATTATACTAAGTCTCAATCAGAGTTGTTAAATGAAGACTTACCAGATCATGTCTTAGTTGATTTTGCGATGAGATATGGGAGTCCGTCAATTGAAGACAAAATAAAATTATTACAAAAACAGGGTGTAACGGAGATTAAAATTTTACCTTTATATCCTCAGTATTCATCAACGACTACGGCAACCGTTTATGATGAAGTATATCGTGTCTTATCTAAAATACGTTTCCAACCTAATATTATTGGGGTTAAACCTTATTATGACAACGTCTCATATATTCAGTTGTTGAAAAATCAGGTCATCACTCATGTGAAAAGCTTATTGTTTAAACCTGATGCCTTAGTTGTTTCTTTTCATGGTATACCGGCTCTTTATTTTGAGAAGGGTGACCCTTATTATTGCCATTGCCATAAGACATATCGCTTATTAAAAGAAAGCCTAGAGGGTTATTTCTCAGGTAAGATCATCCTTTCTTTTCAATCTCGCTTTGGTCCAAAGAAATGGCTTGAACCCTATACTAGGGATATTTTATCTAAATGTGCTAAAGGAAAAGATAAGCATGTTGTTATTATCGCTCCTGGGTTTCCAGCAGATTGTTTGGAAACATTGGAAGAGCTTCAAGTCACAGAGAGAGATTCTTTTATAGCAGAGGGTGGTAAAGACTATTCGGTTATCCCTTGTTTGAATGATAGTCTTTACCATATTGAATTTTTGAAAGGTTTAGTTAAATAATATATTGACCAAAATATTAAAATTATTAGTCTTTGATTGGCTAGTTTTTAAAAACTTTAGGTGTAATAACAAGTGCTAAAAATATGGCGACTAAAAATAAAACTACGTTAAACTGCATTGGAATACTGAAACCTATATTGGTAGCAAAAAAATGAATTCCAGATTTCCAATCTAGCATAGAGCCACTGGCTAGCTGGCCAATCTCTGTGACTAATGTAATAATCATATTTATTACTGCGACTCCAATAGCTGTATATTCTAAGGGACAAGATTTATTAAAAGCATGCCATGTTAAAACCTGGACTGCACTAAAGCATCCAAATAAAAAAATAATCAAAACTAAATACTCTTTAATCGTGCCAGAGAAGTAAGTCAAAGCTATCAATATTAAAGCAGAAATAAATATCAAACTATAGATGAAAAACAAACTCCCTTTAAATTTAACGGTTAAATAACTAATAAGGGGAGAGAAAATTACCCAGCCCATTAATAAATATGTAATACATTCCGTTGCGACCAATCGATCCACTTGATAGATAGATTTGAAATATAACACGCCATATTGTGCTGTTAAAATAACCGTAGGGATGTAAAGCAAACCACCCCAGAGGGCAATTAACCAGATTTTTTTATTTTTTATCAAAGAGTAAGCTTGCTTGAGTGCCATTGACCAGTCTGGCATAATTTTTGTACGACTACGATCAAGGTTCTTTGGAATACTAATATAAACAAAAAATGCTATTGGTATCGCAGCGAAACCTGAGTAATAAAAAATAGACATCCATTGTATCCCAAAACTTGAAACCCACACACTAAGTTGTTGGGAGAATGCCGCGGCAAGTGTACCGATTGAAATTACCACACTTGCAAAAAAAGAAAAATAATGAGCTGGAAAATATTCTCTAGCAATTTTTAATACACCTACAAAAGCAAACGACGAGCCAAACCCAACTAATAGGCGCCCAATTAAGGCAACTTCATAATTTGTGGATAAAAAAATGATATTTCCAGCCCCACAAGCTATCACCGCTAATATTATAGTTT
Organism: Francisellaceae bacterium; assembly: GCA_047632655.1. Classification (GTDB taxonomy): domain Bacteria; phylum Pseudomonadota; class Gammaproteobacteria; order Francisellales; family Francisellaceae; genus CAJXRW01. The sequence goes on from JBLIDR010000030.1 coordinate 8,635, forward strand.
TTCGACTGCCATATTTATCCAATAAAATACCCGCTGGTATTTGCATCAGTAGATATGTCCAGTTATAACTTGAAATGAGAAATGAAAATCCCAAATGTGAGCTAATATGTAAATGTTGCACAATGTTTGTTTCATAAGCACCCGTTAACAACCTTAAATAAAATTCATAACAATAGAAAATTAAGGCGGAAATAAAAACTAAGCTAGCTTGCAAAACATATTTATTCTTCTCATTTAGTAATTTATTAAATCTATTCATTAATGGTTAAGCTTCCAGTAACTGTCTAAATCTTTATCACCTCTCCCAGAGATATTAATTAAGAGTGATTTATATTTTTTTGATCTTGCTAGCTTCATTGCAAGTGCCACAGCATGTGCAGATTCAAATGCTGGGATAATCCCTTCTTTTTTTGATAGCAATTCAAAGGAATCAATTGCTTCAGCATCAGTAATACCATGGTATGTTACGCGCTTAATCTGCTGAAGATAAGCATGCTCTGGGCCTATTCCAGGATAATCTAATCCTGCCGATATTGAATAAGGCTCAATGATTTGACCATCAGAGTTTTGCAAAAAGAGTGACTGCATACCATGAAATATCCCGTCTGACCCTTTGGCCATCGTTGCCGCGTGCCTATTCGTATCAACGCCCTCTCCAGCCGCTTCAGCGCCATACATGGAAACAGACTCATCTTTCAAAAATGCGGAAAATAATCCAATAGCATTACTGCCACCTCCTACACAAGCAACGATTGCTTCTGGTAATGCGCCATGTTGTTCTAGCATTTGAGCCCTTGCCTCTTTACCAATCACTTCATGGAAATATCGAACTAATAATGGAAACGGATGTGGCCCTGCAGCAGTGCCAAAACAATAATATGTATCTTGCGCATTGGTTGACCAGTCACGCATAGCATCATTAATGGCATCTTTCAGCGTTGCAGAACCTGATTCAACTGAGTGAACTTTTGCTCCAAATAGCTTCATTCTCTCGACGTTTTGGCGTTGTCTGGCAACATCAACTGCTCCCATGTAGACCTCAACATTCAACCCAAGTTTTGCACCTACCATAGCTGTTGCAACCCCATGCTGACCAGCCCCAGTCTCAGCGATAATACGTTTCTTACCTAAATGCTTGGCTAGTAACAATTGACCAAGTGTATTATTAGTTTTGTGAGCACCGCCATGTAATAAATCTTCTCTTTTAAGGAAAATATCACAGCCTGTTTGACTTGAAAG
>JBLIDR010000031.1:0-9457 GCA_047632655.1 Francisellaceae bacterium
GTATAATCATCACCAATGACCTCTAATTTAATTAAAGGGGTTTCAAAGATTTCTCGAGCCATATTAGCAATAGTTATAGCCTCTTCTGCAGTTCTGCACCCTGCTGTATTTGGCAATACATCACATTTAGTTAATTTGATTGCTTCCCAGAAGTCATTGGATTCCTTTTGCTGTGACTGTCGTTTTAATGAAACAGTTAATAATTCAACTTCAGACATATTTATAGCATTTAACATTATCTCAAGGGATGGATATAAAGCAGTGCCTAAAACCATATGATTATTATAGACTCTATCATATATTTTAAGTGACATATTACCCACCCTGCATTGGGGTTAGTATTTCTATTACATCATTTTTATTCGGTATAAATTCCGGATGCCTTATTTTTTGAACTAAAACATTATTTACAGAGACTGCTGTATACTGAGTATTAATGTCTAAATCATTAAGTAAATCTAATAATGATTTATTTTCTTTAATTTCAATATTCTTACCGTTAAATAAAACATTCATTTTGTTCACCTATGACTTTATTTTTGCTATTTTTTATTTTTAAAAAAACTTCATGACAAATTGCTGGGGACAATAAATATCCATGTCTATTCAACCCATTTATTTGAATTAATTTATCTTTGCATCTAACCTCTGGATAACCTGTAGATAACGTCGGCCTAGAATGAGCAATTGTTTTTAAAATTCGAGCTTCTGAAAACCCCGGATGAACAACATACAAAGCACTTAATAATTCCATTGTACTTTTTAGTGAAATAGGAGTGTCATCCTCACTTTCAATTGTCGTAGCACCAATATAATAAATATTATTACCCCTAGGGACTATATATAATGGATATTTAGGATGTATCAAACGAATAGTATGAGATAGATTAACCTCTGGGGCAGAAACTATAATTGCCTCGCCTCTTACTCCTCTTAAACCTAAAAAAGATTTTTTCGCACCTAAACCACGAGAATCTATAATCCAATCACTAGATAATAAATCATCTTGTTTTAATTCATCCTCACTTAAATATTCAAATGTCCTCTGATAATAATTGACGGCTGTATGTTCATGCAAAAACCTAGAGGTCTCAGAATAGAACATAGGCACATTAACACATCCCTCTTCAGTGAACTTTAAAATATTTGAATGAAAAGCATTATAACAAAAATTTGTTTCTATATCAGATAGTATGTTTTTATGAACTTGATAGCCACCATCATAAACTCCTAATAAGATTGAATTAAGTTTTTGATTAAAATAATTATAATCACTTGCATCATTCATGTGTGAAAGAACAATTGTTCCATTTTGTTTAAATATATTATTTTCTGTGACCAGTTGCCCTAATAAGGCTGACCATAAACTTAAGCTTTTTAAACCTTGACGATATAATTCAATTTCACCTACATCAGCTAGCTCACAATATGGCGAGACCATGCCAGCAGCCATATAACCACAGCTAGATTTATCATATAAATTTTCAGCTTGATCAAATAAATTAATCTTAACCGCCGGATAATTGTTGAGTAATGTTAACGCCATCACCCTTCCAACCAAACCTGATCCAATGATTGAAACTTCCATCTAGAACGATACCTCTATGTTTTTTGATAGAGGTTTTTACCTTCTTTTTCGAAAATCACCGAACGTTCTTTCATACCAACATCAATCGCATCTTCAGCAGATAGGTTTAATTTTTTAGCATAATCACGTACATCTTGAGTAATTTTCATAGAACAAAACTTCGGGCCACACATAGAGCAGAAATGGGCAATTTTATGACCATCTTTTGGTAAAGTTTGATCATGGTAACTTTGCGCTTTTTCTGGATCTAAACTTAAGTTAAATTGATCCATCCATCTAAAATCAAAACGAGCTTTAGACAAGGCATTATCTCTAATCTGAGCGCCTGGATACCCTTTTGCTAAATCCGCAGCATGCGCGGCAAGTTTGTAGGTCACTATACCTTCCCTAACATCATCTTTATCAGGCAAGCCTAAATGCTCTTTAGGTGTGACATAGCATAACATTGCCGTACCATACCAACCTATTTGAGCTGCTCCGATAGCTGATGTAATATGATCATAACCAGGAGCAATATCAGTCGTTAATGGGCCCAATGTATAAAATGGCGCATCAAAACAATGCTTTAATTCTTCTTCCATATTTTCTTTAATTAACTGCATTGGAACATGGCCTGGACCCTCAATCATAACTTGCACATCATGCGCCCAAGCTCTTTTAGTTAATTCCCCTAAAGTATGTAATTCAGAAAACTGAGCTTTATCATTTGCATCCGATATTGAGCCTGGTCGAAGACCATCACCTAGAGAAAATGAAACATCATAGGCCTTCATGATTTCACACATCTCATCAAAGTGTGTATAAATGAAATTTTCTTTATGATGTGAAATACACCATTTAGCCATAATTGAACCACCGCGTGAGACAATTCCTGTCATACGGTTTACGGTTAAATGAATATAACGCAGTAATACGCCAGCGTGAACGGTAAAGTAACTGACACCTTGCTCTGCTTGTTCAATGAGAGTATCTCTAAATATTTCCCAAGTTAAATTCTCCGCTTCACCGTTTACCTTTTCCAGCGCTTGATAAATTGGAACAGTACCGATTGGCACAGGACTATTACGAATAATCCATTCACGTGTTTTATGAATATGCTTTCCTGTTGAAAGGTCCATTACTGTATCGGCACCCCATCTGGTCGATATAACCATTTTCTCAACCTCTTCCGCTATTGAAGAGCTAACCGCTGACGTACCAATATTAGCATTTATTTTGACTAAGAAATTCTTTCCTATTATCATCGGTTCCATTTCAGGATGATTAATATTACATGGAATAATTGCTCTACCAGCAGCAATTTCATCCCTAACGAATTCTGGCGTAATTTCATGCGGAATATTTGCAGAGAATGCTTGCCCTGGATGCTGAAATGTTATTGTTGGATCAGATATATGTCCATTAGCTTTATGAATATTTTCACGTATCGAAACATAACGCATTTCTGGCGTTATAATTCCTTGTTTAGCATAATGCATCTGGCTAATATTTTTTGATTTAAGCGCTCTAAATGGCAGCCTTCTTGAAGGAAACCCATCAGTACTTTGTTCATTTGTAAACTCTGAAGTATATCCATCCAGTTGCTCACAATCTTTTTTTGCTCCAATCCAAGAGTCTTTGATTAAGGGCAGGCCTTTACTTAAATCACACTTGAAATCTTCTTGTGTAAAAGCTCCAGAGGTATCGTAAATAATAATATCAGGATTATTTATTGTTCCATTATCTGAATGCGTGGATGATTGTTTAATCTTACGCATCGGTACTTTTAACTCACCATCAATAATATAATGCTTATCTGATGAGGGATATTGCTTTAATAGCGATTCGGATATTGTATGCTCTGGGTTATGTGTTTTTACTGTTTTCATATATTTCCTCCTGTTACTAAACTGGAGAAGGCATGAAGTTTTCAAGAAAAACCGACATAGGTGATCATTGAAAACAATCACAACTTCCTACGCTAGTGCTAACTAGATCAGGTTCAAAGGGACCAGCTTATGCTATCTCAGCCTTATTTGAATATCTTAACAGATACCCTATAAGGCGCCCCTGGTGATCTTAAATTCAAAGATATAAGACAATATTATGGATAAAGAGTCAATGATATTATAACTTTATTTAAGTATAATTTTTTATGCGAGATATCGTTAGAGTAATCTCTTAATAAATCCTCGACACAAGAACATGACTATTCCGAGCAGAAATATAATGACACCAACAGTTGCAAATACAGTCATATACTGCGTATTACTTTGAGTTATTGTATCTGTAGAGGGGACAACCGTAAAAAATGCCATATAACCCATTAAAACTGCCCCAGCACCAGACATCAAGTTCCATACACCCATACAAAACCCTTCCTTTCCTTCTGGCGAAAGCTGTCCAGCCATAGATATGCCCATGGGAACTACGAGCAATTCACCTGCTACAAAAAACCCAAAAACCAACAATAGCCAAAGCATAGAAAACATTGATGATATGTATGTTTTGATTAACAAAGATAAAATTAAATATCCTATGGATGCAAGAATTAATCCTAATGCAAATTTAGTTGGTAAAGACGGATTCTTATTTAGTTTATCTAGTTTTACCCACATAGCTGTATAGATAAAACCAATTAAAATACAATATGCTGGATCAAGCGAAGTAATTATTCCACCTGAAACTTGTACTCCTAAAATCAATCGATCAATATTTCCTTGAGCAAATATTGGTAACAAACCAAATTCAGAAGCAAATACAATAAAATATGCCATAGCGACAATACATAGGATTATAAATGCTATCAGCTTATTTGCTTGTGCTTTAGGCAATTTTCTACTTACTATAAAAAGATATGCAAATGAAGCCAAAACAACAATCCACAATATAATACCATTTATTTCAGCATAATTTAAAAGCATGTAATACAACGGCACCAATAGAATTGAAATAGCAATCAAAGAAATAATATTAACCGTAATATTCCCCTGATTCATTAGCTCACCTTCTTCTGTTTCTCTATATGTCCTAAATCTACTTCTAAATATTAAAAAAGCTAAGAATCCAATCAATAAAGGTGAGCCAAAGATTAAAAATGTATAGTAATAGCCAATTTTTGCAATAACAAAGCCACTAAAAAAATTAGAAGTTAGAAAACCTATGTTGAATAGCATATAGAAAAAAGTACTACCTGACTCTCTTCTAGCATCATTCTTATGATAAAGCATACCAATTAATGACCAAATTGCAGGAGTACATAAAGCATTACCGGCAAGAAATATTGCCAGCCCTAAAAAAAGTGTTAAGTTACCCGGAATAATAATACACATCATTCCTATGAAACTTAACCCTAAGCCAACAGTAACAGCATTTCTAAAACCAAATTTATCACACAGAAATCCACCTAATAATGGAGTTGTAAATGATAGAGATATAAAAGCTGCTGTTATCTGAAATGATTGATCATCAGTCATTCCAGCCTGACTTTTGAGAAAAATAGCTAGATTTGCTAAAAATATCCCAAAACTCAAAGTGAATGTTGCGTATATTAAAGAGAGTGCCCAAAGCGCTTTAGGGTGTGAATTATTAACACTTATATTATGTGCATTAGCCATGATTCATTCTCTTTATTAAATATTTTTAAATACTAAATTAGTTCTTGCTTAGAATAAATATTTATTTTATAACTAAATATTTTTCTAGCAATGATTAAGTTAAGTATGTCGAAGCATTAAATAAATACAATAAAACAGGATATAAAAAGAACAAATACTAGTTATTTATCCAATTTTTCCACAACAATAATAAAGCGGTAATGCTACGTGATTCCAAAAAGTCATCACGAGATAATAATGCATCTATATTAGAAATTTTCCATTGAATAACATCTAGAGGTTCCGGTTCGTCACCTTCAAGTTTTTTATCATACAAGTCAGTAGCTATCACAACATTAATAGTATTCGTCATATAGTTTGGAGATAACATTAAGTTTTTTAAAAATTGAAAGTTTTTAGCACCTTTACCAACCTCTTCCATTAATTCTCTATTAGCCCCTTCAAAAATTTCTTCGTCTTTTTCTACCAAACCTTTTGGAAAACTTAACGTATAATTTTCTACTCCGACACTATACTCTCTAATCAAAAGAAAGGTATCCTCATCTAACATAGGGACAATCATTACCGATCTATGTGTAGAGGGGCTTAATCTTTCATATAAACGTTCCTGACCATTAGAAAAAGTTAAATTTACCTCTTCAATATTAAAAAGTCTAGTAGATGAAATTTTTTTAATCTTATTAATTATTGGTTTAATTTTTATTTCCATAAATTTTTACTCGACAATTTATTAATTAGAATCTAATACTTTTATGCTATCTGTTAATAGACTAACATAATACTTATCTGCATTTTTAATCCAGTGTTTATATAATTTTACGATTGAAATTTGGTTAGAAGAGTATAATTGAATTAATAATATTTCTTTAAATGACGCTCTAAATTCCTGTAAACATTTTTTAAAAGAAGAGTTTATAAAAGATTCATCTGATGATATTAGTTTAAAATTTGATATGAATACTGGATAAATCCAAAAGTTTATCAACTCATCAAAAAGCTTGTTAAAGTACCGATTATGATACTCATCAGTAAGTTTGTATTTCTCAGAAGAGTATAGATATCCACAAATAATTCTAGCAAACCCAAAAAATTTAAATTTTGCATTAGCTGAGCTAAATTTATACTTTAATTCAGTAATATCAAATTCAAAGTCCATAAAATCTTGGTCTCGGAAGGTGATACTTTCAAATAAATCAACTAATTCCTCAGGCACATCATTAGCATAATAATACGACACCTATAGTACTAATTAATTCTGTACAGCTTCATATGTCAAGGTATTAAATGTTCCGCCTTCAATAAGGGTATGTAATTTAATTCCAATCAAGCTTACTGGCTCTCCTGGCATAGTTCTACCCATTGAGGAGTATTCAAGACATGACATATCTACTATAGTCAGCATTCCACTACCGACAACTTCAATCACGCCATCATCACCCAAGAATGCAGCCGTATCTTCATCAATCCCAATACCAGTAGCAAAAGGATTATATGCTAACGCTGCAAGTAAACGCCCTAAACGATCTCTTTGAGAAAAATGTTGATCGACGATGATCTTATTAGTCAGGCCTAAACCTGGAGCCAAAGTAACCATATCACCTCTTGGCATCAAACCATGCTCACCACTAGCAATCATATGCTCTGGAATAAATGCGGCTCCAGCAGAAGTACCGGCAACATGCACACCGCAAGCATTACGCCTACGTATTAATTGCGCAACAGGTGTTCCACCTAAAATTGTAGATAATAATAACTGATTACCACCGGTCATAAATATACCGGTCGCATTATTCAAATGATCTAAATGCTCTTGATTAGAAGCATCCATTCGAGAGTCAATATTCATGGTGTGCACTTCACCGGCACCCATCTCTTTAAATAGATCCACATATAGATCACCAGTATCATGTAATCTGGAGGCTGTTGGGATTACAGCTATATAAGAATCTGACCCACCTGATAATTCAATAAATTTCTCTAATACTCTAGGGCTAGCTAGTTTATCTTCACGTCCCCCGATTGGAATAATATAACCACGACTTGAGCCGTTTATTTCTGGGGCTGGCATAAACCTATCCTTTCTTATCTACTATACAAAAAGAGCAAATATCTAAGCTTTACTCTTTATTTTTTCAATAACTTCTTCAACTTTCTCATGACAACATAAAATATATGTTTCACTAGATTTCAAATTATCTAGCGCATAGTCTACAGCATCATTTTCAATTGCGAAATGTTTTATATTCGCTTTAGGATAACCATGTAGCAGTAAAGAGGATTCAATTAACGCTGGAACCTCCCCTTTTTCTGCACCTCTAAGGTAAATTTCAGTATCTTTGACAAGCACCTGCTTAGGTTTGTATTGCTCTATAATTTCACACATATCGTGAATTGAAAATTTCCGATCACCAGTTTGACCAAAGAGTATAGTAATCTCTTTACCTTCATACCCTTGTGCCATTTCAAAAATAGCCTTGATCCCAGCAGCATTGTGAGCAAAATCTAGAATAACAGTTGCACCCTGGACTTTAAAAACATTAGCACGACCTAAATTCTCTTTATCTGAGTTTTGATATATTTTAAGCGCATTACTAATTTGATCTAAATCACAGCCAAGTTCATATGACAAACATATTGCAACTAGAGTATTTTCAACATTATGCTTAGCAAAACCATTAACCGTAATAGGCACATCTTTAAGCTCAGCAATTTTATGCTCTATATTTTTAGATTTAAAATAAAACGCTGAATTTTTTACAAAACAAACATAATCGGCTCCGTCAATATAAGGCTGTAACTCGTCTTCACTAAGCTTTTGACTAACAAAAACTTTTTCACCTTTAATTTGCGAAATTCTCGCCAACATATTTGGGTCATCAAGGTTAATGACTGCATGGCCTTTAGATTCAACCGCGCTATAAACTATCCCTTTAGCTTCTGCTAAATCGGCCAATGTTTCCACCCCATCTTCACCTAGATGGTCTGGCGAAATATTTGTGACAGCAGCAGCAGTAACATGCGTGTTAGCCAAGCCGCGTTTTAGCAATCCACCCCGGGCAACTTCTAAAACTGCTACATCTACATCAGGATTTGTTAATACAAATTTATTACCTGTTGGCCCAGAAAAATCACCTCTGTCGACAATTTTACCATCAATCATCACCCAATCTGTTGAGCAATAACCAACAACCTTTTTAGATTCCTGGCAAATAAAACTAGTCATTCTTACTGTAGTTGTTTTACCGTTAGTTCCAGTAACCAATACAATTGGAATGTCTGATATTGTAGCCCACGGAATTTGATTAATATCCAGATCATCAACATTGAACTGAAATGACTTTTTCCCTGAACCAATCGTTACTAGGCCTTCATCATAAAAAATATTCAATCCTTTTGATAAAGCAAGTTTGTGTATTTCTCGTAATTTTAAATTTTCTTCAGATTCAATAATAGGTATAAGCATATTTTTAGCTTCGTCAATTGACTTAGCTGCCCCTTCTTCAAATATCTGGCAAGCTGACGCCCAGATAAAATCTATAACATCACAAGAAGCCATCGTAATATCAAATGGCGCAACTAATGCAAGTCGAATACCATTATTATATATTTTATAGTCCAACTTAATAACATCAAACCTCAATTCAGGTAAAATGCGCTCAGCTTCGGCTTGCCATAATTCAACAAGCTTTTGTTTATCATGCTCAAGAGGAATATCTAATACAGTTCCTGACTCTATGAAAAATAAATTCGGACCAACCAACCTTCTTGAATAGCCTTCTGGTAAACTCATTTTATATTCCTTAAATTTAATTTCATTGCAATCTCCCATAAACAAAAAAACTATAGATCATTGTATAAAATATTAGTTACTCAATTTATATAAGAGATATATCAAACTCTACTAGGATTGGCTTAATCTGAGTCTTCGTCTACCATCCGAGCAACACGAACACCTCTTTCATCACTAATAATATCACCTTTCAGAACATCTTGAAGCTCCTGTGACATATTATGCTTTTTGCTTATTTTAAGCTTTTCTTGGGTCTTAACAATATCCTCTTTAGCTTTTTTATTTCCTACTTCTTTATCCTTATTAAAATAAATTATTTGCTTCCACGTACGTTTAATTGCATCAGCAAAGATAACAAGCATATCACCTTCTTTTGCTTGCTTTAACGCATAATCAACACTTGCTTTTTCACTAGAAACAACTTCAATATTTTTAGGATCAACACCACTATCAGTTAATCCTTTCTTCAAAATTTCAGTTACT
>JBLIDR010000032.1:0-9429 GCA_047632655.1 Francisellaceae bacterium
GGTATGATTACAGATGAAAACGGTATTAATATTGGTCAGCATGATGGGCTAATGTATTATACTTTAGGTCAGCGTCAAGGACTTAAAATTGGAGGTGTGGCACATCGGCCCGAAGCACCTTGGTTTACGGCTAAGAAAAATTTAGAAGATAATATTTTAGTTGCAGTTCAAGGACACGAACATCCTTTGTTGATGTCAAAAAATTTAATTGCTGAGCAGATGCATTGGGTTTCAGGGGATCCACCAGCTCAGCAATTTAGTTGTAAAGCGAAAACAAGATATCGTCAGCCTGATCAGAAATGCAATGTTACCATAAGTAATGATGTTGTAACTATTGAATTTGATGACTTACAAAGAGCAGTTACCCCTGGCCAATCAGTGGTTTTATATGACGGTGATGTTTGTTTGGGTGGTGGGATTATCGTTAAGTATTGGTAGTTAATAACTAAAAAATTAGTTTACTCCATATTTAAAACGTATAGCTCGCTCTAACTCGAACTTGACTTCCGGCTTGATCCTGTCCAACTACTGTTGTATAAGCATAAATAAGATCTAACTCAACAGCTGGTTCTTGAAAGTAATATCGTGTTATAAAGTTAGATTCAGTGCTATTTGGCACTTGTTTTGTACTATAGTAAGCAAAACTAGGTGTGATCACTAATTTTTCTTCAAGGATGGTGATTGCTCCAGATATTTTATATGCATTTCCGCCACCTTTTTCAACCATTCCTGATAAGAAGCTTGTCGTGTACAATGGGTCATTAGCAATTTGATAAGTATAGGGTGATACAATTCCCCCATCTTTAAAGCTATCATTTGTCCCCCATAATGTATTCGCTGCTATAGCCATGCTAAACCAGTTATACATATAAGTTAGCTTTGCTCCAAGGGTTTTGTTATTTGGGTCCCCTTGTAGTGCATCGGGTATGCTTGGATTATTGGCAACACTTCCTCCTGTGCCCCAGGCACTTTGCACCATTCCCTGTAAATTTAAAACAATTGCGCTATCTTGAGTGATGTTAAATGCGTTAGAGCCATCGGTGTACAACATGCTTACATAATTATGAAAGAGATAACCCCAAAGGCTTGCTTTTGTATTTCCAGTTGGAGAATAGTCAGCACCAAGACCAACCGTCAAGTCTAATTCTGCAGGCCCGGTGTTTGGTACTGGCTGAGTTGTATCATTATGAATGGTATACATACTATGGTCAGAAAATTCACTTTGAGCTATACCTTTATAGCCGTTAATGTATAGTCCTGTCAGTAGCAATTCATCGCTTACCTGTGCATTTACGAGAACACCTTGATAAGTAGCATTTGTCATGGGATTGTTGGTAGTGGTTTTTATCCAAGGTGTATCCATAGAAATTCTGCCAGCTGTGGCTTGAAATTTCCCTGGGGTGGTATATTGTAAAAATGCTTGAGATAAGACGTTTACTTTATTTGATGGGATAAAAATATTAATTTGCTGTTCGTTCTGAGGGTTCATAGCATTAGCATAAAATGGATTGGTAAGCATATATGAGCCACCAACCGAAAACCCTTGATAATTACCAGTTTGAACGAAAGCACTGAAATCGTAAGCATAATCTGTACGGCCGACTGGTGAGTGCCTATTCGCCATTATTGCTTGTAATTTTATGGTCAGAGACCCGTTATTGTATAAATTTTCCAGTGAGTCATTTATTTGATCAGTTTTCCCTCTGCTTGGGTCTTGAAAATCATTTTCCCAAGGATTTTGTGAAAATTGACTAATAATATTGCTTGCGTATGCAGATGATATACTTAATGATAGAAGCGTTAAGGTAGGTATTATTTTTTTACAGTTCATATTATCCTTCTGAGTTTAATATTTAGTAAAGACTGTTTTAGTGTAGACCACACGAGCAATTATTATAGCTTTAGTTCTAATATTTAAGATATAGTACCAAATGCTGTTTCGGTCTTGGCTATTTCGACGCCTTCCATCTCTTTGAATCAACAATTTCAACTCCAAATAAATCGAGTGCTCTAATGGCTGTATAGTTAACAATGTCATCTAGGGATTGTGGTTTGGTATAAAATGCAGGTACTGGAGGCATTACAATTGCTCCGGCATTAGTTACTGCTAACATGTTGTTTAAGTGGATGCTCGTTAAGGGAGTCTCTCTAGCTAACAAAACTAAGCGCCTTCTTTCTTTTAGCATGACATCTGCTGTTCTCGAAATAAGACCTGTGGTGGTACCATTAGCAATTTCAGCTAAAGTTTTCATTGAACATGGCGCGATAATCATACCATCTATAGGATATGACCCGCTTGATACAGAGGCGGCTAAATCAGAATTAGAATGTACTATTGTGGCTTTAGATTTAAGCTCTTTAGAGCTTATATTAGTTTCATATTCTCTAGTTAATTCACCAGCCTTTGAAATGATTAAGTGTGATTCAATATTAAGTTCTCTAAGAATTTCTAACAACCTAACTCCGTAAACAATACCGCTGGCACCAGTTATCCCGATGGCTAATTTTCTGATTTGTGTGCTTTGATTAAATTTCATTAGTTAAATCTTTAGAGTGTCTTTGGGGTAAGTATAACTGATATGTTGGGTATTAAAAATAAATAAACAATTACAAATAGTTGAAAGTTTAACGAGGTGTTACTTGGCTTAAAGAACTAAGTAATTCAGAGCCTAAATAACTTCATCAATACAAAGCTATGGGAAATACTTAAGGTTTAGCAGTTATAACTCTAAACGATTCGATTTTAGTCAAGGCTGACCAAAATTTATTATGAGTGACGCTACACTTTCCCATGATGATCAGAATGCAGGCAGATTATTGAATCAAATTAAGAGTCAGATAGACTATTTTACAGGTGGTGGTCCCTATGATGAGACACCGATTTATGCAGAGGTATACGCGCACTCTCAAAATGCTAAAATTGGGCAGAACCAATCCTGGCTCGCAACTGGGTTTAATTCAATCAATATTTAACACCTCAAGAGGTGTTTTGTATTCTAAACATTTTCTTGGTCAACCGTTAAGAGCTATCTCCACTTCTTTTAACATTACCTCTGAAATATCGTTAAAATCAGTTCCTTTTGGGAAATATTGCCTAATCAATCCATTAGTGCTTTCATTTGTTCCTTTCTCCCATGATGAATATGGGTGAGTAAAATAAAAATCTATCCCTAGAGATTCGGATATGTATTTATGATTAGAAAATTCAGTACCATTATCCCCAGTAATACTGAAAAGCGGGACTTGATCTGATTTCATCCGTTGGATGATAGCCTGTGCTGCAACATCAGCCTCTTTGCTATCAACTTTGATAATCACTGTGTACCTGCTAACACGCTCAACAATCGTAACGATCGAACTTTGGTGTATCCTTCCAATGACACTGTCAACCTCCCAATCACCTATTCTTTGGCGTTTATTGATGATCTCTGGCCTATGAGTTATATCAATACGACCTTTAATTTTACCTCTATATGTTCTAGGACCTCCTTTTTTATAGGGCTTTCCAGCTCGACGTAAATGCTTATATAGCGTGCCACCATAACTTCGATCTGGATTTATATATTCGTAAATCCATTGATCACTAACATAGAAACCATAACTTGGATTCGTCTTGAGCCAGCCACTTATTTGTGTTGGGCTCCATTTTTGCTGAATAAAAACTCTTGCTGTAGTCCAATCATCATGCGTAAGAATACTTTCTTTGGCATCAAAACGTCTTTGATTTCTAGTTTTTTGAGCAAAATTATGACAATAAATCCCATCTTCTGATGTGTTTCTACTTATCTCTATAGAGATCGTAGATCTATTGCGACCAAGTTTTTTAGCAATAAATCCAGGCTTGTGTCCTGCTTTCAACAGGGTTTCAATTTGTAATCTCTCAGAAACTTGTAACTCAGACATAACATACGCCATAATACGCTCTAGTATAAGCCTACCTTATGATGTTGCTAACCAAGGTTTATTATGCGCAATTGTACAACTGCAAACCGTAATTATCATCTAGACAAAACTCTGTAATTAGATTATTGTTACTATCAGTAGAATGCAGGATATGCAGCAATACGGTAACGATTAGATTCTTTATTCACCATTGTGCTTGGTCACCGTCTTAGGTTGTCAAAATGCGAGCTTTCTTAATACGAAAGTGCTGAGTAAGGATATCCGCTTCTTTTATAATTAGGAGGCAGTACAATGAAGAAAAATTATCTTTACTTAACCTATGCAGGCACGATCCCTTTTGTTTTTTGTGCTGTCTGTTTAAGTGCTGATATTCAGCAATTACCATTTCTTGGCTCATTTGAAAAAATTATAAGCGTGTACGCACTTGTGATTTGCTCATTTTTGGCAGGTTCGCAATGGGGTCAGCATCTTAACGTTAAGGGAATATGGAGTAGTGTTTTAACAATCGTTAGCAACATTATTGCTATTTTACTCTGGTTTTGTTTTTTGGTTCTAGGCTTCAAAGCTCTAATAGCAATGTTTGTATCCGTATTTATTATTTTGCTATTCGTTGATTATCGCCTGTTCCAGAGAGACCTGATCACGCGTCAATATTTTCAAACACGCTTCTTTGTTTCAGCCATCGTGATTTTTTCACTCATTATTTCTGGTACCGTATCATGACAAAAATAGCTATCATTGGCGCTGGCTTATCAGGTATATCAGCCGCTCATTTTTTAAAAGACCATGCAGAGATCACACTTTTTGATAAGGCGCGCGGAGTTAGTGGTCGCATGTCAACCCGCCGATCTGGAGCGTACTTATTTGATCATGGCGCGCAATATTTCACCGCCCGAACAAAGCAGTTTCAAGATTTTATTCAGCCGCTGTTAGATCAAGGTATCATCAAACGATGGGATGCTCGTTACGTAAAATTTGATGCTAATCGAATTGTTGAAAGAAGAAACTGGATTAACGAGGAACCACGATATGTAGGCGTTCCGGGAATGAATAAGATTGTTAAATATTTAGCAGAAGGTTTGAATATTCATATCAACACAAGGATTAGGTCTCTTCAAGACCAAGGGAAATGGCAATTGACCGATGACCAAGGTCAGCGATATTCTGATTTCGATTGGGTAATATCCACAGTGCCATCACCACAAGCTGTAGAGCTGCTGCCTGAATCCTTCAAAGATCATGGCAATATCAAGGCCGTTGAGATGCGAGCTTGTTTTTCGTTAATGCTTGGCTTTGAACAAAGTTTACCTCTCGAATTTGAGGCCGCACATGTTCAAAATTCAGACTTGAGCTGGATTTCGGTGAATAGCCATAAGCCAGGTCGTGAGGATCCTTTTACTATGATCGTGCATTCTTCGGAAGAATTTGCAGAAGCCCATATTAACGATAACCGCGAAAAAGTGATGCACCATTTAATTACCGAAACCGGTCGTGTTATTGGACAAGATGTCAGCGCTGCGGATTACAAAAATATTCATGCATGGCGCTATGCTAATAATGCTAAACAGGAAAATAGTACTATATTTTTAGATCATGACCTTAAGCTTGCTGCTTGCGGTGATTGGTGTCTTGGTGGCCGTGTTGAGAGAGCCTTCACCTCTGCCTGCAAGCTTGTCAATGAAATGAAAGAGAATGCCTTAAATAGTAGCGAAGTATAGCATTACCTCAGATAACGGAACTGAATTTACCAATCATACAGCAATATCAAAATTTTAAATATTGATTATTATTTTGCTCATCCTTACGCTTCATATGAAAGAGGTAGCATTGAAAATCTAAATGGATTGGTGCGTCAACATATCCCCAAAGGAACTGACTTTTCTGATGTAGAAGGTGATTTTATAAATAAGTATTGAAGGTAAATTAAATTATAGACCTAGAAGAATTTTAGGATTCATGACCCCAATTGAATATAATGAAGTTAATTAAATGCACTATATGTCGCGATTATAGGTTTAATCTGCCTATCGGTGCTGTGGATTTTTTTCTTATGTGCCAATTATGGCGCGTACTATCAAAGTGAATTTATAATTTATTGGGAAAGTTATTTATCGACCATTATTAGTTCAGCTCAATTTTTGATTTCTAGTTATTTAATGCTAGTTGAAGCACTAAAACCTTAATCGTACATACTCTTAATGCCAAGTTTAAATTTGTTCATATGACTTAATAAAATAACGAAAGAATATAAAAATTTGAATGCTGCCTAGGCATAAATATAAGATAGCGAGATCTATTTGGGTGTGAAGTTTTAGATGATCGACAATTGCGGATACTATCGCGCATACAGATATAAATAGTAATGATTGTGCAGCGGATGCAGTATTTATTTTTTTTGGATAAATTTTTAAGGTTTGAGCTAGTACATTAGGGAAAATAAAACCTGCACTAAAGACTATAAATAATACCGGAAGAACAAGTGTTATTACGCTGGTAACAAATAGCAACGATATTGTAATATAAAAAATAATGGCTAATCCCAATATTATCATCGCAAAAGCACATAGATTTTTCAATGAAAAATAATTAACACATATTCGATTAATTATAATCCCTATTAAATAACTTCCACCTAGAAAAAAGGCACTGTCTCCATAGATTATTGGATTTAACTCAAGAGCTTGTATAAAAAAATATTGATCAAGCAATGTAAAGCTCATTAATTCATATAAGGTAATGCCAAGAATAACAGCACCAAAGAAAAATATTTTATTTCTGATTATGGTTAAATATTCTTTTGCTGAGCTTATAATTGAATATTTTTTTATGGTATATGATGTGTCACCTATAAATAATATAGCTAGTATTAATAAAATAAAACCAATAGATGCATAAATAACAAATATTGAACTCCATCCATAATGTTGCAGCAACCTTACTCCAATAGCAGGGGCAAGAATAGGACCTAATGCATATGCAAAAGATGTATAAATCATCCCAATGGCATATCTTTTCCCTGTAAAGTTATCAAATATTAATGTTCTAGATCCTATTGAAGATGCTGCAATTGC
Organism: Francisellaceae bacterium; assembly: GCA_047632655.1. Classification (GTDB taxonomy): domain Bacteria; phylum Pseudomonadota; class Gammaproteobacteria; order Francisellales; family Francisellaceae; genus CAJXRW01. The sequence continues at coordinate 6,975 of JBLIDR010000032.1, forward strand.
AATTCCCTGAATAAATCTAAGTGAATTAATTTGATAGGTTGATTGTGAAAATATGGCTATAGTGCTTGCAATAATAAATATAAATAATGTTCCTATAATTACCTTTCGCCTACCATAATCATCCATCATAGGTCCAATCACTATACACCCTATAGCAAAACCAAACATAAGCAGGCTTATACCATGGTCAACATGAAATAATGTATCGTGAAAATGTGTGGCGATTAGAGGAATTGCTGGAGCGTACAAATCAATACTTAGGCCAAATAAAAAATTTAGTAACGGTGAAACTATCAAGATAGCTATAAGATATTTTTCACCTTGGAGTTTAATTAATGGTTTGTTAAGCATACGTTTTTTATTTTTAATTGTTTAAATTAATTATAGTTAATTTAATATAGAAGTACTCTTAACACTGTTAATTAATTTGCCTGCCTGCCTGTATTGCTTGTTGCCCTGAGATATTTAATTCTGTGTGACAATCAATGTAAACATAGTTGGTTACTGTGTAATATATAGGGTTAATGCAAAGCATAATTTTAATATATAACTTAATAATTGTAGCAGTGTAACAAGGATGACTTAAGAGCTAGTGTCAGAATTGATAAGTGGTTGTGGGGGGCCAGATCTTTCAAAACTAGACGGTTGCTCATGATAGCATGGAGGCGTATTATTGTACGTGACATCTTTCATGCGATCGTTGAATGTATCACGATAATCTGAATTGCCTTTAAAAACATTACATATACGTGCCGCGTTATATTATGCCTCCAGCCTTAACTCAAGTTATGAATAAAGAAAATTTTTTGAAATTAGCAACCCGGTAACCAAAGGGTACAGTATGATCATAATAGAGTAAGTTGTTGACCTTTGTGTATACGATTATATTCTCCTCCTTAGTTTTTAATTTAATCTCAATGAAAACTAATGAGTTGTTAAAAACATAGTTGTTAGCTATTATTTTAATTAATTTAAAAATGATATTGGGCTTATTTAATGAGAAACAAAGCAGTTTTCCCGGGGAAATATATTCAAGGATCTGATGCTCTGAATGAATTACCAGAGCTGGTTCAGTTGCTTGGTAATAGGGGATTGATCGTTGCGTCACCAACTGCCAAAAATAAAATTTTACCACAATATTCTATGCCAGTAAATATATGTGTTGAAACATTTAATGGTGAATGTTGTGAGCTTGAATTGACTCGGTTAGCGAAACTGATAGTGAGTAATAAAATAAATGTACTTGTTGGTATGGGGGGAGGTAAGACTATTGATGCAGTCAAAATTGCTGCTGATAGAGCAAATATACCTGTGATCATTATACCAACTATTGCTTCAAGCGATGCCCCATGTAGCAGTTGTGCAGTTCTGTATACCCAAGATGGAATTTATGAAGATGTGTTATATCAGAAATCAAGTCCTTCGGTAGTATTAGTCGATTCTAATATAATTTCACAAGCACCTACAAGATTTTTGGTCTCTGGAATGGGAGATGCCTTGGCTACATGGTTTGAATCACGATCATGCCAGATAACTAAATCTAATAATGAGTGTGGTGGTTTAAGTACTTTAGCCGGTCTGAGCATTGCAAAGCTCTGTTATAAGACATTATTTAAATATGGAGAGTTAGCCGTTATATCTAGCAATTCTAATCTTGTTACCCCAGCTTTAGAGCATATCATTGAGTCTAATATTTTGTTGAGTGGAATTGGATTTGAAAGTAGCGGTTTAGCCTCTGCCCATGCAATTCATAATGGATTAACAGCCTTATCAGAAACACATAATTATTATCATGGCGAAAAGGTTGCATTTGGTGTGCTTGCTGGACTTCATTTGACTGATGCAAAGCCAAAAGAAATTTCAAAAGTTTATGCTTTTTGTGAAGCAATTGGTTTGCCAACAACTTTAGCTGATATAGGCTTAGTAAATGCGAAAAAAGATTATCTAATTTTGGCAGCCGAGAAAGCTTGTGAAGTAGGACAATCTATTCATCACGAGTCAGGTATTATCACTGCTGAAAAAGTTTTGCAGGCAATTTTAATGGCTGATGCTGTGGGTGACTCAAGGCAAGCCTCCTATGTCGGCGGCTCTAATCGCTTGGGATCTATTTAAATTTATTTCATAACCTGATAACTTGCACCATTAAATTTAGACTTAATGATTTGATGCCTTATGCGTTCACCCTCTCCTATCAAACTACTCTTGCAAACTGACCTACCCCTACTTTTTGGGTGAGTTTTCCAATTGATATTCCATCTTATATTCAAACTCTTTCGGTGTCATGTAATTTATCGTAGAGTGTTTCCTTTGAGTGTTATAATAACCTTCAATATACTGAAATATAGACGATATAGCTTCTTCAATAGTTTTGTATTATTCATCGCCACAAAGTTCAACTTTCAATGTTTCAAAAAAACTTTCACAAGCAGCATTGTCATAACAACAGCTTTTACCA
>JBLIDR010000033.1:0-9426 GCA_047632655.1 Francisellaceae bacterium
CATGGACAATCACTAGAAAAAGCGAAAGAAATGATTGATGCTGCTGCTGAATCTGGCGCTGATGCCGCCAAATTTCAATCTTTAAAATTTGACTCTCTATATCAAACAGATAAAACCGATACTGATATAAAAGAGCTCTTTGAGCTGATTGAACTGTCAGAAGATTGGTATACCTCTTTATCTCAACATTGCGCTAAGAGGGAAATTCATTTTATGTCTGCTCCCACTTACTTAGAGGCCGTGAAACTGTTAGCAGCTGTGGGCAGCCCTGCATTAAAGATTGCTTCACCCCAATTTGACTTATACCCTGAAATCACTTTAGAGGCAAAGAAGTATGCATTACCGTTAATTATGTCTGTCGGCATTAGCACTCTAGGTGATATTGATAGAATGATGAACTTATGTATCGAGGAACAGATTAAGGATATTGTTCTTTTACACTGTGTATCTCAATACCCTACTCCGGCCGAAAATGCTAATTTGACTTTTATTCAAACACTTAAAAACACTTATAATTGCCTCGTCGGTTATAGTGACCATACGTTAGGTATTCATTTCCCTGTATCTGCGGTCGCATTAGGTGCGTCTGTTATTGAAAAACATTTTACTTTGGATAAAACCTCATCAGGGCCAGATCATCATTTTGCTAGTGAGCCAGGAGAGTTTAAACTTATGGTAGATCAAATAAGAGAACTTAAATCTGGTTTGGGAAGTGGCAGAAAAGCTCAACTAACTGAGTGGGAAAAAGGCCATAGAGAGCGTATTTCAATGAAATTTGTGGCGAAAGAGAATATTCCTGCCGGAAGTCGTTTCAACAGAGCACATTTTGAATTCAAACGTGGTAATGGTGGTATTGCTCGTGAACATTTAGGCTTAATTAAAAAATTTATAATGAAAAATAATTTAAGAAAAAATGAAATGCTTGAGTGGCAACATCTCATTGAAGATATAAAGAGTTGATAATGATTAAGTTACCAAGCGTTTCAAATAAAAATGTTTTATTCATAAACCCTGGGTGGGAGCAAGCCTCTTACATTGATACTCTTTATCAACTCGGGTATAAAATATATGCTGTAAATAATAACCACAGATCTATTGATCCTCGTTTTAAAGACGTATTAATTTGTGATTATTTTAGCGTTGATAAGATCATCGACTTTGCTATTCAACATCAGGTTATCGCAGTCATTACTGATCAATGTGATTATTCAATATATGCGGCAGCGGTTACCTCTGAAATATTAGGCTTCCAAGGCATAGGCATTGAGCAAGCTTTATTAACAACAAATAAATTATTACAAAGGGATAAAATACGTCGTTCAGATGTAGACATTCTTCAGCCCCTATATTCCTTATGCTTGAGCCCCGAAAACGCAAAAAAATTCAGTAATAGCATCGGTTATCCAGTTATTTTAAAACCGGTTGATAGTCGAGGAAGCTTTGGTGTATCTAAGGTTGATTGTGAGTCAGAAATAGACAATGCTTTTATATCAGCACTGAGTAATAGTCCTGCACGTCAAGTCATAGTAGAAGAATTTATTGAAGGTGTACAAATAACCATTGACGGATACGCTGACCCCATAGAAGGCATAAATTCATTAGCACTTGCGACTAAAGTAATGGTTAATGAATCGATACAAGTAGCTATTGGCATTAACTACCCTGGCGATTTAGATAAAGTTGTTTATGCAAAAGCTTTGATGAATAACCAAGCTGTAGCACAAATTCTTGGCATTAAGTTTGGCATGATTCATGCTGAATATATGATAGATAAAAATGATGACATCTATCTTATTGAAATAGCTAATCGTGGTGGGGGCTGTTTTACTTCAACTGATATTTTAAAAGCGGTGACTGGAATTGATTTTGCAACAAAACTAATAACCGATAGCTTAGGTATAGAGAACCATATCGACTACAGTACTGTTGCTAAAAATAAAACTAGCTTATTATTTTTCAAAATTCCAAAGGAAGGCACACTTGATTCAGTACATTTATCAAATGAATTAAATACTATTGATGAGTTAATAAATTATAAAGTAATGATCAATAATAAAAATAAAATTACACTTACTAATAATGATGCTAATCGACATGGTTTCATTATTATTTCAAATGATTCAACATCAGCATTAGTAGATAAAATGCTTGCTTGTTTTAAATTTCAAATGACAGATGGCAGTTATGTTTACCCTGTATTGTATTAGGAATAATAATGATTTCAGATTGTAATTTTCACTTACCAACATTACCAGAGCCGATTGATCTACAGCTTGTAAAGAATAAAGCATTATTAGATAAAGCAATAGATATTGAATTCAATATTTGTAAGCATGGTATTGAAAAAACTTTAGACTCTGCTTTTAAAAAAGCCGATTCATTAGGTTTATCGCTTGTTAATTTCATGATCCTTGATAGTGACTTTGCTAAAAACCTTTGCAATATTGATTTTAATATAGAACTTAAAGAAGGACATTACCTTACCGTTTTAATCGACCCATATGACGAGAGTGCAGCTAAACATATAGAATCAGCTTACCAACAAGGTATATCGGGTGTTAAATTCCATCCCTATCTCCAAAAAATACACGAAGAAACCTATAGTAAAATACAAGAGCTGGCAATGCTCGCACAATCTAAAAACATGTGGGTTGCCATCGATTGTTCATATGGTACTGATCTCTTATATAAAGTGAATGGTGTAGATTTATGTGCCTACTTACTTAACTCAGGATATACAGGAAAACTATTATCTTTACATTTCGGCGGTCCACGCATTTTTGATGTAATGTCGTTAATGGCTCAACATACCAATATATATGCAGACTTATCACTTTCCTTAAGTTACTGGAAAGGAAGCTCTGTTTGGGATGATTTAAATTTTGCCATATCTAGAGTAGGTTATAGTCGTTTTATATTTGGTTCTGATCAACCCTTTATACAGTTTGATAAAGCAGTAACTGACTTTGAAGACTTTTCGACTAAATACGGTATTACAACCGAAGTTTGCGAAAGTATAAAACATAGTAATTTTTATGAATTTTTGAGTAAAACCTGATGATTCCAGCAAATAATATTAACCCTATAGTAAAAAGCATACCCCAAGCACTTTCTGTATATATTAATCAGGTTGCATACGATTTAAAACATCAGGGAAAAAAAATCATTACCCTATCTCTTGGTGAAGCATTTTTTGATATACCTGAATTTGACTATAACGACATCGATATCAGGAAAGGGTATCATTATTCCGATAGCTTAGGCCTGCCAAGTTTACGTGAAAAAATAGCAGGTTATTACCATGAACACTACAATGTTTCACTAGATTCAAATTCTGAAATATTAATTACTGCAGGCTCAAAGCCAGCTATTTTCATGTGCATGTTGACGGTATTAGACAAAGGAGATGAGGTTCTAATTCATGAACCCGCATGGTTAAGCTATCAAGAACAAGCTAGGTTAGCAGGTGGAGAAGCCAAGTTTATTCCTTATCATGAAGATAGTGCTAACTTTAAAAAGTATTTCACCAATAAAACAAAAATGCTGATCCTTAACAACCCGAATAATCCTCAGGGAAAACTTTACAGCAAAGATGAGCTAGTTGAAATATATGATCAGTGTAAACAGAATCAAATTTTTTTATTAGTTGATGAAGCTTATAGTGACTTTGTAATAGACGATAAATTTATTTCTGCAGGTAGCGCACTAAAAGACAAAGATAATCTTTTCATCGTTAACTCATTATCAAAAAACTTTGGTATGTCTGGATGGCGTATCGGCTATGTGGTTAGTAATAAATATCTCATCCATCAACTACTAAAATTAAACCAACATTTAATCACATGTGCCCCCACACTATTAATGTTATATACAGATAAGCACTTTGATAAACTTCAAAAGAGCACTTTACCCCAAGCAATTAAAGTGACTGAAAAAAGGCTAGAAGTTATAAAGATTATTGATAGTATAGGAATGAATTATTTAAGTGGTAGTGCTACTTTTTATATTTTTCTTGATGTATCTAGCTATCAAGGTTCGACCTACGACTTAGCGATGTACCTTCTCGTTAAACATGGTATTGCTGTTGTTCCAGGTATAGCTTATGGAGAAAGTACGGAAGGCTTTATTAGGATTTCAGTCGGAGTTGAAAACATTGAAACTACTCGTTTTGCATTACAAGTTATCAATGATACGGTTAATCACATTAAAATATCACATAATGAATTACAAAAACTTATATTAGCCGCTAACTTACCTTTAATGGATTCAATAAATGAATAGTGTTTTAGTTATCGCAGCTCATGCGGATGATGAAGCTTTAGGTTGTGCAGGCACAATTGCTAAACATATAAAACACGGTGATAAAATTACCGTTGTATTTATGACAGATGGTGTTTCATCTCGTGTTATATGCGAAAATATAAATGAAAATGACCGAAAAGGGTCCGCTGAAAAAGCAATGAAAACCTTAGGTGTATCTGATCTACGCCAATATTCATTCCCCGACAATAAAATGGACAGCCTGCCTTTATTAGATATTGTTAAAGTAATAGAGAATATTATCTCTGAAGTAAAGCCTTCTATTATATATACTCATTTCGCTCATGATCTTAATATTGATCATAGAGTGACACATGCAGCTGTAATGACAGCATGCCGCCCTCAGCTAGGTGCAAGTGTAAAAAAAATATTATCATTCGAAGTCCTATCAAGTACTGAATGGAACTCCCCCTCTCACCAAACATTCCTCCCTCAATACATTGTTGATATCACTGAATTTTGGGATAAAAAACTAGCAGTATTAAGATGTTATCACGATGAAATGAGAGACTTCCCACATAGCCGAAGTTATGAATGTGTAGAGGCTCTTGCAACTTTACGGGGGGCGACTCACGGTTTTAAAAAGGGCGAAGCATTTTTTGTTGAAAGGATATTAGATTAACATTATTGTGGTTGGACAAAGAATTTAGAGGAAAACTTAGTTTATATAGCATACATCATTATAATCAGATGCTTTAGCAGTATAGACTCATCCGTAGTCTGATTATTTAAGATAATGACATGCTCATTTATATTAAAACTTTTTTAGACTTGATTAAATTTAGGAATAATAAATGCATATAAAATTCACAATGAATTTAGATGCTTTCCATACAAAATAATTAACGAAACAACGGTACTAACCACGTTGAATTCCAGTTGCCTTAAAACCGCGATTCTTCCTGTTATTATAAAAATTTTACATCCGTATAAGTTTAATAATTTATACATAAAATATCGGTGACATTATGAATGAAAAACAGATTACTATTTACAATAAAATGACTCATTTTACTCGTATTGAAGATTACCCACAAAATTGTAGTATTTATATTTATGCTGATAATTTGTTTGGACAACACTTATTTCAACTACTCACAAACAAGCGACCTGATATAAAAATACTAGGGTTTGTGAGCAGCTTTGAAAAAGGTGATGTATTAGGCCTTCCTTGTATTTTGCCTAAACAACTGCATGATCATCCCTTTGACTTTGTAGTCATCACATTATTTCATTACTTAGAAGAGATACAAGAATGTATAGCCTCGATTGATGAAGATAAGATTCGTTTGAATTTAGTGTCAAACTTAGCTTACCATGGCCGTTTTCTTTCAGACCCAACAAAAGATAAAGAGCAACAGATTAAATTTGTTCATGATAGGTTACAAACAGAACAAGATCGTAAGCTTTGGCAAGTATTGATCAACGCGATGAAAACTGATTCAGTCACCGAAGTAGTGACTTGGTTTTTACAAAACAATAAAACCGAATTACATTATCTAGAATATTTCTCGTTAAGAGATGGAGATATTGTACTTGAAGGTGGTGTATTTGACGGGCATACCAGCTGTCGTTTTGCCGAGCAAGTAGGTGATACGGGGCATGTATATGGTTTTGATCCTCTGGGCAAAAAATTTGCTACAGCGGCATTTAGCAAATATCAATCAGTGGTTCACCGAATTGATGTACTTCCTTGCGCTATTGCTGACAAAGAAGGTGAAATATATTTTAACCTTGATGGCGCCGCTACTAAAATGGCCGACAAAGGTACTCTTGTTAGGGTTATTTCGATGGACGATTTTGTCGAAGAACAACAGCTCCCTTCGGTTGACTTTATTAAGATGGATGTTGAAGGTGCAGAACCACTTGCATTAAAAGGTGTTTGGAAGAGTATTGAAACTTATAGACCTGCACTGGCGATATCTATTTATCATGGTGTTGATCAATATCTAGACATTCCATTCCAGCTCATGACTGACTTAAAAGATTATGTCTTTAATTTAGGTTGTTACTCAGTTGAAGGTTTAGAAACGGTCATATATTGTACACCTAAAGAGAGGTTGTAATGACACAGATGATAAATCAATGGAGTGAGGAATTTAATACTCAAGGTTATTTACTACTGAAAAATTTCGTATCTAACCAGGGTATCAAGGAACTGATCACCGCGATAACACAGGTTTTTGAACAGGCGCTTGACAATATAGAGGTTGTCCATACAAATTTATCATTAGATCAAAAGTATCAGCTTTTACACCTTAATGATCCTGATTTAAAGTCACGGTGTTATGATTTATTAGGGCATCTTGAACCTTTATATCGCCAATTATTGAAGCCTTGTTTATATCAACTTGGTCAAGCTCTTTTTGATTCAGCGTTACTCGTTGATGGAATGACGGTTAGAATCGGTGAGCAACAGAATCAGCGTTTATTACCTATGCATCAAGACTTCGGGCACTTATCGAAAATAAACCTCAATGTCTGGTGCGCGTTAACGACATGTGGTCAACATCATGGAGGTTTAAGGGTGATACCTAGAAGTCACTTGCTTGGGAGAGTACCGCATAAACATTATGATACAAAAGAGGGTTATCAGTATCACGGGGTACTTGAACAGTATGTAAATGCTCAGACACAAATAACGTTAGAAATGTCTCCCGGCGACGTATTGATATTTCACCCTTATTTGATTCACGGTTCAGTTAAAAATGAAACAAAGGATCTCCGCTGGAGCGCAATTTTTCGCATGAATGAGCTTAATTCAGCTTGTTACCTTCAAAAAAATAATGCTCAGTTAAAATGGCCACAACACAGCAAAGAACTTTTTGGTGATGTATGACCATTCACCTATGAAAGATTATTTGATCACAAAAGCAGTAGGTTGTCTGGCAAAAGTCATTGTTTGAATCTCGTGCTCAGTGATGTATTTATCAATCACTGGGTTTTCGTCCGGGTTACCTGTCATACCATAATGGTCAAAAATCATAATACCGCCTTTGGCTAGGCGTGGCCAAAAATGTTCCATTACTGGCTCAAGCACTTCAGTTATACCACAATCAACAAAGACATATTTATATTTAACGTGAGAGTCTCCGTTTTCTGGTTCAAAAAATTTGGGTAACTCTGACGTCAAATCTATTTTGTGAATACGAGCAATATTGTCTAGGTCTTGAATTTCAACAAGTTTTTTAAGTCGTTCATAGGATGTACAATAATTTTTGTCTCCTTCACCGCTTACATCCTTTTCCATTCCCTGAAACCAATCAAAAGCATGAATTTGCGCATAAGAATGAGGTTCAAAAAGTTTCATCAGTTTGGCTATCATTAGAAAGCTAGAACCTTTCCAAGTACCTATATCAGCATAATGACCATTTATATGGCTGACTTTTTTATAACATTCATATAAACATAAATATCTGGCAAGATTTACATGCCCGGTAAATACGGGAAAATGATGAATAAAGTCCATTTTGTCTATATCCATATCAAGCATTTGTGATACAGAGTCATGAAATGACTCATCTTCTTTCTTGAATCTTTGTTTATGAAGATCGACAAAATCCATTTTTTATTCCTTATTAGTAATATGTTGTTTAATTAATTTATTATAAATTCACAACAAAATTATATTCTAAAGTTATGATGTGCATGAGATTGATCAGCAACAAAATACTATAGGCTTAGTTAAAAGATTCTATAACAGACAGTTATATATTTTTAGTGGTAAAATTTTTATCATACATTATATTAAAACAATTATTTAATCGACCCATATTATCTGATCCCAATACTGGCAATGGATAACGAAATAGTCAGGAGTAACTTATCGTAGTTAAGTCAACATTATTTGCTATATGAAAGATTAAATAATGTTAAATAATAAATATTGCAGTAATCATCATCAAGCATAAAATGATCTACAAATTCAGCTTCTATTTTAAATTTAGCCTTTAAAAATGATTTTAAACTCGCATGATTATTGGTATATATTCCCGCTGACAATTTTCTTATATTTAGTTTTTTAAAAGCATGTTCTATAGCTAATTCAAGAGCTTTAGTGCCAATACCCTTGCCCCAATAATACTTATTACCAATAAATAGACTTAATTCTGCTAAAGAGTGTTTGTTTTGTATATTGCCAATTTTTACATTACCAATATGCTTATCATCTAATGTGGTCCTTATCGTAAAAACTTTATTCGTTTCACTATCTACCATAGATGATACAAATTGATTAACCGTAGTAAGGTTTTGTTTATTGAATCTAGTTTCTAAGAATTGGTTAACATCTTTATCATTCAGCCAATTTACATATTCGTTAGTTACATCATCAATTTCTAATTCTTTAAGATAAATTAAAGTTTCATTGCAACTTTTCATATTATAAGACCTTTAAAATAGAGTGTTTTATCTAAAAATTTTAATTTCTTCTTACTTTTTCTATATTATTAAATTTTTGTTCCTCCCTAGTTTACTGAAAGTACACAGATTTTAAGTTATAACCTAGGAAGGAGTAAACAATATGATTGCTCTCACATTATTTACTCATTTTTCTATGTTTTAGAAGGTTTATTATATGAAGTTAAAAATTCTGTATAAAGACTATCGAGATGCTTTCTAAATTTATTTAAACAAAAATTAATGAATTTTTTTCTCTGCTCTAAGTCATCGTAATAATAACAATTTGTCATGATATAGGCTTGAAAGTATCTAAAAGTTCCTTGTATTAGCCAATAACTCATTTGATAATTTTTGTTAAACTTTAATTTCATCAACAAAGCATTTTGTATAGTAAACTTCTGCGATAACTCTTCTCTTGTAGAGATTTCCATCGCAGTAAACCCAATTAACTGCTCTAAAATAACTTTAACTTCTTTAAAAGATTGCTTAACCGCTTTATCTAGTTTTTTTGCGTTAAATTGACGATTATCAAACGCATTTGCCAATAACGTTTCTATAGATAAGTTTTTAGTCTCAAAATAATCAAAAGAAGGTATTTCTTCGATAGGCATTGGTGTTGTATGTTGAATCTTTGCTCCATCAGAACAATTGTAAACATTAGCAATACGATGACTTTCAAGGAGCAGTTCCATGTTTCCTCTAGAG
>JBLIDR010000034.1:0-9395 GCA_047632655.1 Francisellaceae bacterium
CATAATGATGCTAGGTATTGGGGTGAATTTAAAGACTTCAAATTTCAATCAGGTGTGGGAATTAAAATTTAAAGTCATTATAATTTTACTATTAAAATTTTTTTTAATTTCCATTGGGGCTTTCATTATAGCGAAGATTTTTAGGTTCAATATGATGGAAACAGCTGGTATTGTTATTCTTGGGTCTTGTCCTGGAGGAACCGTTGCAAATATATACTCATACCTAACTAGATCAAATCTTGCGTTAACTGTTACTTTGACAATTCTAAGCACCGTCGTCGCTCCAATTTTAATACCTACAATGCTCTATCTTTATTTACATAAAACTATTGATATACCATATGTGGATATGTTTCTTAAGACTGTAGAAATTGTACTTTTACCAATTGTAGTGGGAATTGTAATAAATAAATATTTTACTCGCATAGAAAGTATTAAAGCTATTTTTCCATCAATATCTATTTTATGTGTTGGTTTAATCGTATCTATTATTGTTGCACTAAACTATGTAGAAATAATGAATTTTCCGATTGTAATAATCATTGCTTGCCTATTTTTGAATTTATATTCTATTATCATTGCTTGGGTAATATCTCACGTTATTAAGCTAGATGTTAAAGCATCTAGGTCTGTAATTTTTGAATATGGCATGTTAGATTCTGGATTAGCAACCGTTTTGTCGTTACTGTTTTTTTCACCAGCAGCCGCTTTAGTTTCTACTGTTTATTCTGTTACTCAAAATATAATAGGGCCTATTATAGTTAAATTATTTAAAGTACGAGATGAGTCTGCATATAAAAATTCAGTAAGTAATTAATAATTATAATAATATTTTATTTTGGTACTGATTGGCTTCTGGAATGAATCTAAAAAGAATAATTCTGTATAAAGGTAGCATAAATATTGCGCTTACGCTGAATTTAAAAAATGTATCAACTAGTCCAATTTCGACCCAGTTGTGTGCCATGAAAGTATTTGACGAGTGATAAAATGCTACACTGAAAAATATTAAGCTATCAAAAAATACACCTATAGTTGTTGATGAAAATGGTGGTAACCACCATATTTGTATTTTTCGTAAGCGATTAAAAATAGTAATGTCTAATAACTGACCAAATATATAAGCGCTAAAGCTAGCCAAAGCGATTCTGGCAACAAAGGAATTAAAGATAAATAAATTTTGTATACCGTGGAATGAACCATCAAGAAATATTATTCCTACTGCGTAAGAAATTAACAATGATGGTAACATTACAATGAAAATCACCTTGCGGGCAACTTTTTGATTTAAAATTCTTATTGTTAGGTCGGTAGATAAAAATATTAATGGGTATGAAAATGAGCCCAGAGTAGTTTTGAGGGCTATGATCGTAATTGGAAATTGGACTAAATAGTTTGTGCTTGTAATCACAATGAATTGAAACATGCATAAATAGGCTAATGCTTTATATTTCTTGATAACCATTTACCTTTAAGGGTGAGTTTATATTTTTGAGAAAAAACTTTCTGCAATTTTTACAGTAAGTTCAATATCGCTATCACTATGAGTAATAGACATAAATCCTGCCTCAAAAGCGGACGGGGCTAAATAAATCTCATTTTCTAACATATGATGAAAAAATTGGCCAAATAATTCAGTGTCACAAGTTTTAACATCATCAAAAGAATTAATTTCTTTCTTTTCCGTAAAAAACAAACCGAACATGCTTCCTTGGTGTTGCGTATGGAATGGAATGTTATGATTTGTTGCTGCTTCAGATAAGCCAGTGCATAATTTTTGTGTTTTCTGCTCTAAGAGTTCATAAAAATTTGGTTGTTGTATCTTTTGCAAAGTAACCAAACCAGCCGTCATAGCAATCGGGTTCCCAGAAAGTGTTCCCGCTTGGTAGACCGTGCCGCATGGGGAAAGATGCTGCATAATTTCTTTTTTCCCACCGAAGGCACCAACTGGCATTCCTCCACCGATTATTTTGCCTAATGTTGTTAGATCTGGAGTGATTCCATATAAGCCCTGGGCAGAATCTAATGAGACTCTAAATCCAGTCATTACTTCGTCAAAAATTAACAAGGTATTATTTTGATCACAAAGATCTTTGATCTGTTGCAAAAAATTTTTAGTTGGTTTAACTAAGTTCATATTACCAGCAATTGGCTCAATGATTATGGCTGCGATTTCACCTTTATATTTATCAAATAATGCTTGAACTGAGTCAATATTATTAAAAGATGCCGTTAAGGTATGTTTGGCGAAGTCAGCAGGTATTCCCGGTGAATTCGGTGATCCTAATGTTAATGCGCCAGAGCCAGCTTCAACTAATAGGTGATCAGCATGGCCATGATAGCATCCGGCAAACTTAATGAGTTTGTCACGTTTAGTGTAACCGCGAGCCAATCTAATTGCGCTCATAGTTGCTTCAGTTCCAGAGCTGACAAAGCGAATTTGCTCAATACTTGGAACTAACTTTATAACTTCTTCGGCCAATAATATTTCTTGTTCACAAGGAGCACCATAACTTAATCCTGAAATTGCTTGGTGCTGTACTGCCTGAATAACATCATCATCTGCATGACCTAAAATCATTGGTCCCCAAGATCCAACATAATCGATATATTTATTATCATCCACATCATAGATGTAAGCGCCTTTCGCCTTTTTAATAAATGGCGGTGTTCCGCCAACACTTTTGAAAGCTCTAACAGGTGAGTTTACTCCGCCTGGGATTATTTTATTTGCTTTATTAAACAGTAGTTCGGAATTACTTGATGAATTTATCATTATTATCTCTCTAGTGAGTCAAACAGTAGTTTGGTTGCGTCAATACCTTTTTCAATAAAAATTTCACGAGCGCAGGTCGGGCAGGTTATGTTTATTTCGGTCATTGTATCACCGATCAAATCAATCCCTGCAAATAAGATATTATTCTTTTTAAGATGTTGGCCAACCGCGTTGGCAATTTCTTTATTTCTTGGCGAAATATTTTGTACGACACTTGTTGCTCCAGCGGCTATATTACCGCGAAAATCATTTTTAGCCGGTACGCGAGCGAGAACATAATCTAGTGGCTTGCCATCCACAATTAAAATTCGTTTATCACCTTTTTTAATTTCCGGATTGAAAATTTGAGCCATGACATAATTAGTGAAATAATTTGTGATAGTTTCTAATATAACATTTGTATTTGCATCACCTTTTTGGATTCTAAAAATTGAAGCTCCACCCATACCGTCAAGCGGTTTAATGATGGTGTTTTCATGTTTATCAATGAATTGTAATAACTCTTCTTTTTTCTTCGTGATTAGCGTCAATGGAGTAAATTCTGGGAAATGGGTTATATGGCATTTTTCATTATAGTTACGAAGGGCAGCAGGGCTGTTAACCACTTTGCTGCCATTCTTTTCAGCTATATCTAAAATATAAGTTGCATACACAAATTCCATATCAAATGGTGGCTCTTTACGCATCATGATAATATCAAATTCAGTTGAGCTAAACTTTTCTGTTTTGCCAAGTTCATACCAATTTTTTGGGTCATTGTTAGGGGTGACTGGAGTTGAATAAGTGTAAGCATTGCCATCATGAATTAACATTTCATCTAAGGTGGAAATATAGGTTTCCCAGCCTCGTCGTGATGTTTCTTGCATCATCATAACAGTCGTATCTTTGTAAGCGATTAAGTTTTCGATTGGGTCAATGATAAAGAGTATTTTCATAAGTCACCTTTTTGTACTTAGGTTAAGGTAGTGTTTATAAGTGGTGTTAAGTCACGGCCATTTAAGATGTCCGAAATTTTCATGGCTTTCTTGCCGGGAAATTGTAGTTTGGTGATATTAATAATATTCTCAGAGGTTTGTATTTTAAACCCAGTTTTGTCTATCGAAATAATTGTACCGGGAGGGTTATTTGTAGTCTGAGTTGACGGTTCAGATTGGATGATTTTAACGGTTTGACCAGAGATATTGGTAAAGGCGCTAGGCCAAGTCTGGAAGCCTCGAATTTTATTATGGATTTCTTGAGCCGTTTTTTTCCAATCAATTGAACCCTCTGATTTTTGGATTTTATGTGCATAGGTTCCACCATCAGACTGCTTGGTTGGCGTTATCTTGTTTAGTAATAACCCCTCTAATGTTGAAACTAACAGCGGCCCAGATTGTTGTGCAATTCTATCGTGAAGTTCCGCAGAAGTTTCGTTGTCACCAATAGACATTGTTTCTGTTGTAAGAATATCTCCGGTGTCCAAACCTTCATCCATTCTCATCATGGTAATTCCAGTTTCTTTGTCGCCATTTAAAATTGCTCTTTGAATAGGGGCGGCGCCGCGGTATTTTGGTAATAGCGAAACATGGATATTGATGCAACCCAATTTCGGAATATCCAAAACGGCTTTAGGTAATAATAATCCATAAGCGATTACAATCATTACGTCTGGCTTTAGATTTTTTAATTCTGCTACGCTTTCAGGTGATTTCTTGAATGATAATGGCTGAAAAACAGGTAGATTGTTTTGTTCAGCAATGACTTTAACTTCAGAAGGTTTTGGTTTTTTACCTCGCCCAGCGGGTCTGTCTGGTTGGGTGTATACAGCAATGATGTTATGCTGGCTTTGAATTAAATGCTCTAACGTTGTTGCTGCTATTTCAGGTGTGCCAGCAAAGGCGATGTTTAATGGTTTCATAATAACTGCAGTTCTTATCTTGTTCTGAAGACATACGCCCTTAAAGCGATACTGTCCAATGGTCCTACCGGACCTTCAGGAACGTTATATCCAATAATTATAGAATCTCCACCAGCATTTGCGGCTAGTTGCTTGGTGTAATCTAGTGATTCTGTTTTACCATTAGAGATTGTTTCTGCCTTATTGTTTGCGTAGTGTAATGCTGTATTAATCAATCCCATATATTGACCATTGACAGGGACATTGTTGACGACTTGAATGGCACTTGAGTTTGTGCTTTGGAATGTTTGATCTGTTTGAGGAAGAAAAACGCCATGGACATCTATTTGAGGTGTTTGATAGATTGCAAAAGCAATTATGATGACGATAATAATAATGACTGCATTTAATATATTTTGATAGGTTGGATTTAATTTCATTCTATTTAAAGCCCAAGGTTGTTAATATGTATGTAATATATTTATTTTGTATTGTAATATATTATCACGTTTCTAACTATATTAAAGTTAGAGTATATATAATCGAGTCTAAAGCTCAGTGTTTTATATTTAATTGTATATACCTATAATGAATTTTCTTAATTTCAGATAAAAGGTAAATGATGTGAAAAAACAATTTTTTACAACTGAGCATAATGTTCAAGTATTGTTTCAGCGTGAACAACTCAAAGATAATGCTGTTTTAGAAAAAATCATTGACCGTTTGGATTATGAAAAAGGGATGGTTTTATCTTCTGGCGTTGATTACCCTGGTCGATACAATCGGTGGGAGGTTGGGTTTGTTAACCCTCCAGTAGAAATCATTGCGCTTAAAAGTGGAATTAAGTTTGCGGCACTAAATAACCGAGGAATTTTCATTTTAAAATTTCTGAAGTCAATATTGTTGGATAATGACTTAATTAAACTCGTTTCCGAATCAAAATGTATGTTTGAAGTGAATATTGAATCAGGCAATAAAGTTTTCACAGAAGAGCAAAGAAGCCATCAACCTTCATTGATTACACCGTTAAACATCTTAACTAAAGAGTTCTCACAACTTTCAGAAAATATGCTGGGTTTTTTTGGTGCCTTTGGTTATGAATTGCTCTTTGAGTTTGAGTCTTGTGTGTTAAGTAAAACAAGAACAGGGCAAGAAGAAATTTACCATTTGTTTTTTGTTGATGAATTATATGTGGTTGACAAGCAGAGAGAAGAATCATACCAATTAACTTTAGAATTTTTGTTTGATAATGAAACCTCAATAGGTACAAAAGTTGAACCGTACTGCAAAGTTAAGCATGAGGAATTACAAAATTTTAAATCCGAAAGTAAAATAAAAGCATCTTGGTCTGATGAAGACTTTGCCAAGAAAGTTGATGAAGCTAGAGAAGAAATTAGAGTTGGTAATGTTTTTGAAGTTGTTTTGTCTAGGGAGTTAAGTGCGAAGGTTTCAGGTTCACGGGCTTCTTTGTATAGAAACCTAAAAGAGATAAATCCCTCACCGTATGAATATTTTTGTCAGTTTGGGTCAGAACAAATTGTTGGTACTTCGCCAGAGATGTTTGTCAGATGCGAGAAAGATTTAGTAGAGTCATGTCCAATATCTGGAACCATTAAGCGAGGTGTGGATCCGATTGAAGATGAACATAGAATTAGAGATTTACTTAATTCATATAAAGATGAAGTTGAATTAACAATGTGTACTGATGTAGATCGTAATGACAAATCTAGGATTTGTGAGCCTGGTTCAGTTGAATTGATAACAAGACGGTCAATTGAAAAATATAGTGGCTTATTTCACACAGTTGACCATGTGAAAGGTAAACTAAGGTCTGAGTTTACTGGTTTAGACGCGTTCTTGTCACATATGTGGGCCGTTACTTTGACTGGGTCACCTAAAAAGAAAGCAGCTCAGATAATAGAAAACAAAGAAGATAGCTTGCGTTACTGGTATGGCGGATCTGTTGGTTGTTTAGGGTTTAATGGCGATGTTAATTCAGCAATTACCATTCGTACTATAAACATTAAAAATGATGTAGCCCGTTATCGAGTTGGCGCAACGTTAGTGTGGGATTCGGTTGGCGTGGAAGAGGCTGAAGAAACAAAAACTAAAGCGACGCTGTTTTATAAAGCCTTAAATCAGTTAAATCCAGTCGTTAAAAATATAGCATCTGTTGATAAGATAACTAAAAAAATCAAAGCTGTTATGATTGATCATGAAGATTCGTTTGTGCATACCTTGTCTAGTTATTTTAGAGAGCTTGGTATTGAATTAGAAACATATCGCTCAGGAATCCTTACACCAAATGATATTCAGCAGAAAGGCATTGATTTAGTTGTTTACTCTCCTGGCCCAGGCGTCCCAGAAGATTTTAAATTAGCGCAATTTATCCGAGAAGTTACCAATTTAGGCATTCCTCAATTTGGCATATGTTTAGGGTTGCAGGGAATGGTAGAGGCTTTTGGTGGGGATATTGTTTTATTGGACGAACCAAGACATGGTAAAAAGTGGAATCTTTCTCACTCAGGTGGCGGTATTTTTAAAGGTATCGATGATAATGTTGAGGTTGCTGCTTATCACTCATTAATTGCTAATCCAAAAACCATGCCTGAATGTTTTGAGGTAACTGCTAAAAATGAACATGGTCATATTATGGCTGTTAGGCATAGAGATAAGCCGTTATCAGCTGTACAATTTCATCCTGAATCTATTTTGACTTTGAAAAATAAAACCGGTTTAAGCATGTTGAAAAATGCAGTTGAAGATTTATTAGATCTATAAGTTGTAAGGATTATCATGAAAAAAAATAAAAAAGTCTTAACTATTGGTGGGGCTACAATTGATACGATTATCAAGTATGAAGAAATGGAAACCTTGCAGGTACACAAAAGCAACGTGGTTAATTCATTCTTATTGTTAGAAGAGGGCGCAAAAATAGAAGTCACAGAACAAGAGCGCTTTAGCGGTGGCGGTGCGACTAATGCTGCAGTGTCATTTAAAAAGCAAGGTTACGATGTTACTTTTTTTGGCAAAGTTGGTAAAGACGCATTGGGCGAAAGAATTATTAATGAACTTAATGAGCTTGATATAGATACCAATAATGTACAGTTTTCTAATACGTTCGGTACAGCTAATTCCTATGTCGTTCCATCTTTGCAAGGTGATAGAACTGTGTTCGCTTATCGTGGCGCCAATACAAATTTATTAGAAAGTGATATTCCGGAGTCAGCTATAGCGCAGAGTGACTTTGTTTATGTTACCTCTTTAAGTAAAAATTCCGCGGCACGTTTGCCTAAAATAGTTCAAATAGCTAATAACTATAATATCCCTGTTGCGATTAACCCAGGTATCAGTCAATTGGTGCTAGGTAGTAGTTTTGTCAAATCAGCATTGAGCGGAATTGATATATTAATCTTAAATTATGATGAAGCAAAAGTTTTTATGACATCATTAATTAGTTCAGATGAAAGCATTAAAGACATGATGGCTCATGGTGAAGGTTCGCCTGCCGAATCATTACTGGATGCATCTGTAGAATATCAAGATGTTAGTTTTAGTCTAAGGCATTTCTTTAAAGAAGTGCTTGGATTAGGCCCTAAAATTGTTGTGGTAACGAATGGTTCAGAAGGTGTTTATGTTGGAACCACAGAAAGTTTATATTTTCATGAATCGATTAAATGTGATGTTTTGAATACATTGGGTGCGGGTGATGCTTTTGGTTCAACTTTTGTTGGTTCAATCTATGCTGGGCTTGATGTTCCTGTAGCTATTAAACATGGGTTGATTAATAGTGGGTCTGTCATTTCATTTTCTGATGCAAAAACTGGGTTGCTAGATTGGAATCAAATTAAGGCTAAAGTAAGTGATATAGACGCTTCTCTATTAAAGATAACTGATTGGTAATTAAATATTACTTGAAGTCTAGGTTTTTTCTAGGAATACTTAACCATTAACAAATATTTTAGAATTATTTTATGCATTTTCAAGACCACCGCATGGCTACCATTCTCGCAGCACTTTATATTATAGGCATTGCTGTTGAAAGTATGTCTGGTGCAATATCAGCTGGACGCAAACAAATGGACTTGTTTGGTGTGATTACCATTGCTGTCATTACAGCATTGGGTGGTGGTTCAGTGCGTGATATTATGTTGGGATATTATCCTTTAACTTGGATAGAAACTCCTGGATACATTATTCTAACTGTCTGCGCAGCAGTAGTGGCTATTACTCTGGCTAATTATGTTATTAGAATGAAAAAAATATTTTTAATTCTAGATGCCATTGGCTTGGTCACCTTTGCTTATCTTGGTTGTACCTTGGGGTATGAAGTAACCCATAGTGTAACAATTGCAGTTATTATGGCTATGGTGACTGGTGTCTCTGGTGGTATGATGCGTGATATATTATGTAACGATATTCCGCTGGTTTTTAGAAGTGAGCTTTACGCTTCAGTTGCTATGCTAGTGGGGATGGGGCAATGTGTAGTTTTAGTTTTCTGGCATAATAATATTTATTCAACGATAGCTATTCTTATTATTGGTTTTCTTATTAGGCTATTGGCTATTTATAAAAAAGTTTATTTACCTTTGATTAATTATACTGAGTGGTGATTTAATCATGGCGACAGGGTTTGTATTAATTAGATGTGAATTTCTGTTTTAGTGGATACTTGTTATAATTTTTTTATTAAAAATACTCTGATTTCTAGTGCTGTTTTATAGTATTTATTCAATATATGTT
>JBLIDR010000035.1:0-9289 GCA_047632655.1 Francisellaceae bacterium
ACTTATGTTGAAAAAGTAGTTAAACGGGTATTGGTGTTAGGTGCAGGAGATGGTTTAGCGGTAAGAGAACTTCTTAAGTATTCAGAGATTGAACAAATTGTTGTCGTTGACTTAGACTCCAGAATGACTGAATTAGCCAAGAATAATGCGCATTTAATTAATATTAACTTAGGAAGTTTAGCTAACGAAAAAGTAAAGGTTGTGATTGATGATGCTTTTGTATTCCTTGAAAAAAACAAGCTCTTATTTGACGTTATTATCAATGATTTACCCGACCCTAACACTATCGCACTTTCTCGTTTATATAGTAAGCAATACTACCGTTTAGCCAAAGAAAATCTAACGTCTGATGGCGTGATGGTGACACAAGCAACAAGCCCATTCTTTGTTAAACCTGCATTTTGGAGTATAGTAAAAACCATAAAAGCAGCAGGTTTTGATTACACCTATCCTTATCACACAAATGTACCCTCTTTTGGTGATTGGGGGTTTGTGCTAAGTGCTTTGCAACCCATAAAATTAATGCCTAAACGCCCCTTAGAAGATAGTCTTTTTTTAACTAATGAAAGTATGCTGTCTATGTTTGTTTTTGAAAAAGATCTACAACAAATAGAAGTTGATATTAATCAAATTGATAAACCTGTAATACTTGATTATTACCTAAATAGTTGGCGTTATTTCAGTGATTAAATACATTAAAGATGAAATGTTAATTTATAACAACTTGCGTAGACATCACCTATAAAATTGTGTGATCTTCCATCGTAATTTTCACAGAATTAGAATGGGTTCTTTAATATTTTTACAAATACATTAATAGGCGAGGGTGCATCCGATGCAGCGTGAAGAAATTTTACTGGTGTATGATCGTGACTGCCCTGCTTGTAATGCTTATTGCAATCTAGTGAGGATCTCAGAAAATGTCGGTGATTTACGCATTGTGGATGCAAGAAAGAGTAGTATGGTGATGAATGAAATCACGGCACAAGGCCTCGACATTGACCAAGGAATGGTTTTGAGAATGGGAGAGCAACTCTATTATGGCTCGGATGCCATACATATGTTGGCATTGATAGGGAGTCGTTCGGGAATGTTTAATCGTTTTAACTACTGGATGTTTAAATCACAAACAAGGTCGGTAATTTTTTATCCGCTTCTCAGATTTTCTAGAAACCAGTTATTGAAAATACTTGGGAAAACAAAAATCAATAATCTTAAGATTAAAGATAATCTCAAATTCTGACGACCTTATGAAACCTATTGAATTCTCCATTGTAAATAAGGTCGGATAGATCTAAAGGTATTATTGAATTGAAAGTGTGTATTCCGGTAATTTACTCAAAACTAACAGCGAATGCATAGGTTATGGACTAATGGAGAAAGACCTTTGGATTTAAAAAAAATGTCAGGATTTGAGCTTTTATCCGCTATGGTTGAAGGGCTTTTACCCGTTCCTTATTTGCTGAGGGCCGAGTTATTAATATTTCAAAAAATCTAGGGGTCTCTGAAGGCGAAATTAAAGATATAGATGGAAAAATTTATGCACATGCAACCTGTATTTGCAGCATCATTCCCCTCTGATGTATAAAAAGTATGGCTCCATCGCCAAGATTTAGCAATTTATATCAATTAGTTAAGTCAATTTAAGGTCATTTTTTGTTTAATGTTTAGTTTTTGTCATTAAGGATTTCAATGCGTGATGTAATGTTGTTAGCTTGTTTTGTAGTGTTTGGATTGAGTGCTTGCGCAAAACCAATAGCGAGTTCTGCGGATCCGTCTGAGCTTGAACAAAACGACAGCATCTATGGATTCGGTGAAAAATGCATAGATGCTAAATATCAACTTGATAGAACGGTTGAAGAAGGCCAATTATCTGATTTGAGACATCTAAAACGAAATGTTGAATTGTACTGTGTCTGGCGCAGGAATTAGTATTAAGAGCAACGAGCTTAAGTTACACAATTCTTCAATTAGCTGATTTTTTGTGGAAAATAGTCCTTTTCTTACACACCATAAATAAGCTAATTAATTGCCTACCAAACTTAAAGCTTGAATGACTAATGACAGTATTTTTCAACTAATTTAGCATGTAAAAACTAGTCAATTAACACAAAAAAGCAATACTCCTTTTTTGCTACATTATTGCTTCTATTTCCTTTTTAAATATTTTAATTGCACTTATCAAATCGACTATGCATTATCATTTTGCAACTCAAAATAATCATAATAATAAACAAAATAATTTGTTGAAAAGTCTGTATCTATTTGTTTTTAATCAATAAAAAAATGGTACATATAACGCTAATACACAATGCTAATACAGGTAATGCCCGAATCAGATAACATAAACTCAGAGCTAACGGCATTCGTCCATGAAAATGGTTATCCATTTGCTCTAGTTTTTTCCTGAAGACTGGCGTTTCCCTTACGAATATGTAGATATTGGCGAAGCCTACTCGACACGACTTGAATATATTCAATCAAACCGTGAAAACCAAACCGATTTGTATCAAAATGGAGTTGAATCTGGCATTGCTAAATTGAAAAAACCAGATTGAGCCTGGTAAATAGAAGACTATATATACAACATTCAAATAAAAGGAGTTATTATTATCTATTATTGGTGATTAGAGGTGAGAAAAAAAAGCAGGATTATGTCCTTTTAAATGGAGCAACAAAACGAGTTAAGACTGACATTGCAAATATTTTTTACTAAAACACAGACTTTTAAATTTTTGGCATAAAACAATTTAATAGTTCTTCATTTGTTGGATATTTCTCTAGTAATTCAGCTAGTTTTCTAGCGCCTTCTATGGGTTTTAGATGAGAAAGTGCTCTGCGCAAAACTCTTACTTTTTCGAGGTCTTTCGGATTTAGAAGAAGTTCCTCACGGCGTGTACTACTTTTAGCAATTTCTACCGCAGGAAAGACCCGCAGATCCGCAATCCCTCGAGATAAAACAATTTCCATATTTCCGGTACCCTTGAATTCCTCAAATATCACCTGATCCATCTGACTTCCAGTATCAACGAGTATGGTCGCTAGAATGGTTAGTGACCCACCGTTTTCAATTTTTCTTGCTGAGCCAAATAGTTTTCGTGGTACCTCCAAGGCTCTAGCGTCGAGTCCACCGGACATTGTACGACCGCTACTCTTTCGACTTGCATTATGAACTCGTGAGAGCCTTGTGAGAGAGTCGATGACAATCATAACATCCTTACCTTGGCCTGCTTCTTTGCGTGCAGTGTTAAGGAGTTGATTAGCAACACGAACGTGTTGTTCATAACTTGAATCAGTGGATGAAGCGTGAACTTCTGCTGGCACACTGCGCTTAAAGTCAGTTACCTCTTCGGGTCGTTCATCAATAAGTAACGCATAAAGTTTTATCTCAGGATAAGCTTTCCCCACCGCCTGGCAAATATGTTTTAATATGGTGGTCTTTCCGCAACCTGGTGGAGCGACAATCAAACCTCGCTGGCCCATACCAATCGGTGTGATTAAATCCATCGCTCGCGTGGTGAATTCTTCAGAACCTAATTCTAAGCGAATGCACTGAGTAGGATTGATGGCTACACCGTTTAAAAAACGTTTTTGTGGGTCATCGTGAGATACTTCCTTGACCTCTTCATCAACTTGCTTGGAGTCTATATTTTTTTTGACTTTCAAGGATAATATTTTTCGTGTCATGATATCGCTTTATAATTCTAGATAAGTAAATTTTTGGACGTTCGTGAGTTAATTATTTAAGTTTAAATTTGATGGTTGATTAACAATCAAATAACCAATAAATAAACACTCATAATAAATATAGCCAAATGATTCTAATTGTTTGGTGTGATAACTATAAAACTCTGTGAAAATTTCTGCTTTTTTTCATACCGGCTGAATAAATATTAGAAAAGTTTAGTAATAAAGCTATCAACTAATAACAAGGTTTTAAAAAATGAATACCTACATCTTAAATTTTTAGATCCATTAATTAACAGATAAAATGCTATTTTTTAAAAATATTAATAAGCATGCTTAAAATTTTTTTCTAAGCGGAATGTTCTTGAATTTAAATATTTATATTTGATAGATATGTGTGTCGATTTAACTCTGGCTTTTTTTAATTTCTAAAATATGGCTGTTTGTTTACATCTGTACTTGCGTCTTATGCGACACATATAATGAATATTTAAGCTACTAAAGTGAACCAGTTGTTTTTGACTAGTTTCATATTTTTTAAGATGCGCATATTAACTTTTAATAACGTTATTATTGAATAAGTACTACCAAACAATATAAATACTTATTATGGAAATCAACTTAAAAAACATGACATTTGTTACCTTGTAATATTTTCAGACCAGAGAGTAAATTATTAAAATTACTCTGAGTAACATAACTTATTATCGACAATTTATTAATACTTGAGTAGAGAAATCTAAAATTTCGCCGGTAGTATAACAAATATTATGTTATATATATGTTATATATAACATAATTTGAAAATCAATTTAAAACAATAGCTTATATTACAAAACTGCTGAACTATTATGAATAAATCCCTTCAAGCTTATAATTATTAGTCATCTCTAGATTTAATTGTTTATTATGAAGAGTATCTCCGTGATTTTGAAATTATTTTTTAAAGTTAACAAATGAACATTATTTTATAAAGAAAGTGAGCATCCGCTAAATCACGCCCTACCTTAACCAAACTAGCCAAGTAAAAATAATGTTTTTGATAAACCATAAAGAACATTATGTATAGAAAACGTCGAACAGAATATGAGTGGTAAACCTTATTTTAAGCGCAAGCAAACAATGCTCTGGCGCCTCCTGTATTCTTTGAAAAGAACAATATACATTTAAAATTTTTATGCTCGACTAGGCAATATTTATAATCCAGGCCCAGCAATAGAGGGGAAACTCGTTTAAGCCATCAAGTATAAACTTGTTATTTCTTGCGGTGTCATTCTCGGATATAAAGACGTCGACATGCACTGCCAACAAACGATAAACCCAAACTGGATCGCTTCTTTAATCAAGGATCTGCTCGGATGAAGTTAAGTCTCTAAAGGCTAGCTTTAAATGATCTTTGAATTGTTAGATATGGTTTATAAAACAAGCTTTTGTTTACCTGAGCAAGGCTATAATTTATTGAGTCATTAACTGGGTTGATCCTTGAAGAGTGCGTCTCAAGCTTTACTTGAAATTTTCAAGCCATTATCATCAATAACTCCGCGGTATTGATATATTTGAGGCTGATTCTGGACCTATATTTAACCATGCGTTGGAAAACTTTGTTTTCATCAAACTTATTTATCTCTTTGTACCAGCTTGTTATGTCCCATCAAAAATTGACCAATTAATCCGCTTAGTTGTTGATAAAATAACAAAACAACACTTTTTAAGTATAGGTCTTACGATACGTTATACGTTGCCTGGTTGAGATCTTTTTATCCCTAAAGATTTGAATATTTCACTTTTAGACTAATGGCAATGTTATATTAGTTAAGGCATAGACTTGGTTTTTATTTACCACATGTATTCAAACGCTGTTATGTATTATTTATAACAGCATTTTAGAGCAGCATATGCTCTAGGGAAAAAGCTTTACAATTCCGCTCTTTCCAAACAAGTCACCTACTATCCAAATTTGTTCAAATGGATGGTCTCGGGGAATAGATATAAGGTGTTGCAGAGCTAAAATTTGTTTTTTCCCCCAGCTAGGGTGAGTATTACGGATCACTAACCAAACTCGCTTTGTTTTGTAGCGCTTAAAAGACTTATTAAATAAAATTCGATTTAATGCAGTTAACAGACGTGCATTGGGCTCAGCAGTTTTTTCCAACTCTTGCAGCTCTTGATGGGTTTTCTCGCTTAGTGCTCGCTTCAATATCTGCATGGCTTCCTGCTCACTGCCATATAGATGAGCTACTTCCAAATCTAATCTGTCTCCTTCAAAACGACAAGACACATCTGGTTTGGCAGGTCGGTTATGCCAAAGGTGGCGAATTGGATTACTCGTCTCGTGCTCATACCAGCGCATAAAAAGTTTTGCCGCCTGATGCTCTAGCACTATTTTTTCATGTTCACTGCTATTTAGTTCAGACATCATAGGATTTTCCAACCCAATTAATAATTTATCAATATAAATAGCCAAAGAAAAGAATTGAACAATTAAAGCACTGACATAGTCATTATTGTTAATATTTTGGGTGAATGGGTATTTAAACTGTACCTGTTAAAACTTCATTAATTATACAAATTGTAAATACTATTAAATATTTCTAAATATATGATTAATTTCCATAAGTGCTGGTGACATTATATAAAAATCTCATCTCCCTCATTTTTTCTTGTATGTTTATATCAGCCAACTTGATGGATCACCCTTCTTTTTAGTCATAATGTGGCAATACAATTTTGTTATTACGGAAACCTGGCTTTTGATGTTCTAACTCTTTGCAGCATAAATACTCCTTGTTATTTGCATCTTAAATCAGTAGATAATGCTTTTAGTTGCGCATTTACGCTGCTTTTAAAGTCAGTTACTTTTTCCGGTCGTTCATCAACGATTAACGCATAAAGCTTTAAGTCAGGGCAAGCTTTCACCAGAGCTTGACAAATAAGTTTCAAGATGTTTTTTTACATAACCTTTGGAGCAACAATCAAGCCTAGCTGGCCTATACCCGTCGGCGTGATTAAATCTATCGCTTCCATGGTTATCTTGCCAGTACCTGTTCCCATGTGGATGAAGTGAGTTGAATTAAGGCTGGGTCATTTAAAAAAGTTTTTATGGTACATATTGAGATACTTCCTTGACCTCTTCATCAACTTGTTTAGAGTCTTTATTTCTTTTGTCTTTCAAAGACAATATTTTTAGTGTGACAATATCGCACTATAAATCTAGATAATTAAGTGTTTCAACTTGCTTAAATAAATTACTACAGGTGCTTATTGAATTTTTTGTTAACAACAAATAACGATTTTCAAGACACCTAATTATAAAATTAACAAGATACCTATTATAAATAATGATTAAAGTAAAAAATATACCATCAGCAGAAATCACTTGTGCAAACTGTAAGGCATGTTGTTGTAGTTTAGAAGTTATGATCATTTCTGATACAGGTGTTCCTAGTAAGCATATTCATGTTGATGAGCATGGAAGTCTAACTATGTTGCGTTTAGACGATGGTCGATGTTCAGCTCTAGACCGAGATACATTAATGTGTTCTATCTATGAAAATCGCCCATGGGTTTGTGAAGAATTTGAGATGGGATCGTATGAATGTATCAATGAACGATTAGAAAAAATGTAGTTTTTCGTTATTCTAGAGACGATTAACAACTTACTCTAACATCAAATTAAGCTATTAAATGTTAGTTTAGAATAACAAGGCAACCGCTTCAGTTTTATTGCAAATGAACAGAATTTTTGATGAATTACAATAGATTTCGCGTGATTATAATTAATTCTATCTGTAATAAAAACATGCGCTCATGTGCTAACGATTATTTGTAAACTTCTTATTTGAAGGGCTAAGACCGCATAAATAGCTTGATTCTTTGGTCTAGCCTCAAAAAAATACTGGTAGTCCGCTTATATTCAGGAAGTTTTGAGCCAAATAGTATTCACAAGGCACAACCATTGTTAAATAAACGAGGGTGGTGCACATGAATTTTGAAGCATACGAAAGATCCACTAATAAAATATACAAATAAATAAAGTATTTAAGATAGTGCAATTCAGGAGGCAACTGCAGCAATAATAAGTCCATTTCATACCATTCAGTAAAGTAACTGGCATGTCTGGAATAAAGTCAAAGGCGAATTTCGGATACTCTATTCTTTTCTCCTGCCTTTGACCTAGCTTGCAGGAGTTTCAGTTTTGAACATCAGCAACGGACCTTATGCCGAAGCACCAAACCAAACTATCAAATTATCAATCCAATTATTTCAATTATACCAACCTCAGGGTTAAGATTTGCCTCAATAATCAATGCAGGCAGAGCCAAAAGGACATCATAGTTTGCCTGACTTGTCCCAGAAGGTTTTTTGATATTCATAACAAAAGAGTTTCTTTATCAAGGAATCCAGTTTCCATATCTTTAATGCGCTTACTCCCATTCTTGCGTTCACGGAGATATAAGCAAGGCTTACTATCTCCGTGCATTTCAAATATCCATCACTGCAAATAAAAGTGAGCACTCCAATCAAAATCAAGCCCTAAGGCTAGCCTATTTTTGCAAGGGATATTCGGCCAGTTCTTCAGATTGGAATATATAACGCACAGAGATAACATTAATTGCAGTGGTCCATTAATAATGTTTGTGGCATATTTATAAGTATTAACAAACACCAACCGGCTAAAAAAGAGATGAAAGAAATAATATATTTTATTTTTTTAGACAAATTATAAAATTGTTAGAATTTAGCTAATCAGTAAGAATTTAACAATACTCACATAATAAGTTTCTTGTTAAACCCTCTCTGTCAGACTACATGTAGCACTTAATATTTGATTGAAAGACAATATATGTCTTCATAATCTGATGTAAGTAATCTTTTGCCCTCATTTTTACTTGTATGTTTATATCAGCCATCTTGATGATTTAGAGTTTTTTTTTGATTATAATACCCGTCGATTTACTCTTTACTATTGCGGAATTTGACTTTATGTTGTCCTTGTCTACTAACTTTTCTCTCACCCGTTTGGATCGTAAAATGCGCAGTGCCAATAATTATATTGATTGGAAAAACGCTGCACTTGAGCATGACGCCAAGTCTGGTTTTGAAGCATGGAAACATAAAGAAGAATCCAAGAGTTACGATTATGTAAATATTCGTACCAGAATTGATGCGCTGAAAGAGTTTAGACGTCAGGAAGACGACATTGGCCTGTTATTTGCCCTGAATGAGGGTATTCATGGAAATCAGGGAGGCATGGGTAAGTCTATTCTCTATAAGCTGGCGAAATTTGGTACAAAGCATTTAATTGAAGAGTATGTTGATGAAATAGTCGGGGCCCTTGAGCACATATCCACTATTGCAGAGTCTGGCGGGATTACTGAGGAAGATAAACTAGATTTTTTTGAACGTGCCAGCCACTGCTTTGGCCGTTCAGCTTTGATGTTGAGTGGAGCTGGATCACTTGGACACTTTCATCGTGGTGTGATCAAGACATTATTTGAAAATAAAGTCTTACCCACTGTTATTTCGGGTTCAAGTGCGGGTGCAATCTCTGCGGCTATACTTGGAACTTATTCTGATGACGAATTACCATCTGTATTAGACG
>JBLIDR010000036.1:0-9134 GCA_047632655.1 Francisellaceae bacterium
CTCATATCGTATAGATTACGATAAAATAAACCCGACCAATAATCTTCTTCTGCTTCAGTAATAATGAATCAAAGCATATCTTATGAATGAAATATAGACTTAATCCATCTCGCAAGATATTCTTATGTTTATAATACAGCTATATTTAAAAAATATTTATGCCAACAACAGGATAAAATATGACAAAATCTGAAAGCAAAAGACAACCATTAGCATTACTACCCATGTTAGGCACAGAAATGTGGGAACGTTATGGGTTTTATGTTCTTCAATCATTATTGGCACTTTTTTTATCAATCGAAATGGGTTTAACCAACACTGAAACGTATACAATTGTTGGAACTTTTACAGCCATAGCATATATCACACCGGTTATTGGAGGCTTAATTGCTGACAAGTTAATTGGCCAAAAACTAGCTGTATTGCTGGGCTGCTATATTTTGTTGGCGAGTTATTTATTCCTAGGCGTTTTTTATGGCAACGTAGAATGTTTATATATTTCATTAAGTGGCGTTGCTGTTGGTACCGGGTTACTAAAACCAAATATTTCTTGTTTGGTTGGAACACTATACAAACGTGGTGACCCAAGAAGAGATGGTGGCTTTTCTATTTATTACGCAGGAATGGCTTTTGGTATTTTAATTGGTACCACCGTCCCTTATAGTCTGCAGGCAGCCTTTGGTTGGAGATTTACATTTTTCACACCAGCCTTCGCACTGATTTTTGCATCACTAATTTTTTATTTTGGAATGAAAATTTTTAAGATCCAAGATAATAACCCAATAAATCATAACGCAACAAAAATAATTTCAGCCATTGTGATCGCCTTCATTCTTGGTCTATCAGCTTTTATTTTGCTTGATTTCCCACTTGTAGCGTTAGCTTTCTTTATCGCTTTGGCCATAATATCAGTGATAGTGGTCATTGCTATCGCTTTAAAAGAAGACAAGATTCAAAGAGGTAAAACGCTTTCATTCTTAATTTTATGTTTTATATCCGTATTATTTTGGATGCTCTATTTCCAAATGTTTCTATCACTGACATTATTTATCTATAATTGTGTAGAAAAGTCATTCATAGGCATCCCAATACAGCCAACCTATTATGTTGCTTTAGAGTCTCTTGGTTTAGTTATCTTCGGTCCAATGCTGTCGCCAATTTTTTCACGCTTTTACATTAAACGTGATGCGCTTGATTCTTGGTTAAAATTTTTATTATCAATAATGTTTATGGTATTAGCCTTTTTATTTATTGTTATTTCGATTAAAGCAACAACACCAAGTGAGTTGATATCTCCCGTATGGTTAATTCTAGCTTATTTAAGTGTGGCTTTAGCAGAATTATTTTTATCACCAGTAGGGCTATCAATGTCGACTAAGCTTGTTAGGCCTCAGGTTGTTGGTCTAATGATGGGAATATTTTTTGTTTCTCTTGGTATTGGTGGTTATCTAGCTGGTATGTTAGCTAAAATTTCTTCAGTTCCAGAAAAAACTGATTATATCCACATGAAAATGATATATTTACACGCATTTGAAAAATATTTTTATATTGCGATCGCAATTTTTATTATTTCATTTTTGCTATTAGCGGTAATAAAAAGACTAAATCCTAAATAAACCTCATTGATAAATCAATTGCTTGTATATGTTTCGTAATACTACCAACTGAAATAAAATCTACCCCTGTCTCTGCAATAGCTGCAATAGACTGATAAGAAACATTACCAGAGGCTTCAATCTGAGCATTTCCATTATTGATTTTAACGGCAGCTTCTAACATATCTAATGAAAAATTATCCAACATAATCACATCAGCTCGAGCATCAATAGCTAAGTTCAATTCTGAAAGGCTTTCTACTTCAACTTCGACCATTTTTTTTGGATATTTATCATGAGCGATAGTAATAGCCTTATTAATTCCACCGGCTGCTTTAATATGATTTTCTTTAATCAAAAATGCATCAAACAGACCTATTCTATGGTTCATACCACCTCCACATCGAACTGCATATTTTTGAGCTATGCGGAAATTTGGGATTGTTTTACGCGTATCAAGCAGTTTAGTTTCTGTATGAGAAATTAAATCGACATAACTTTTTGTTTGAGTAGCGGTAGCAGAAAGTGTTTGTAAAAAATTTAAAGCTGTTCGCTCAGCAGTCAGCAAACTCCGAGCATTACCCTCAAGGGTAAATAAAATTGTATTTGCACTAATTTCATCTCCATCCTTAAAATTCCAGTGAATTTTTATTTTTGGATTGACTTGATGAAATGCTTCATCCACCCATTGTTTACCACATAAGACCATATTTTCTCTAGTCATAACATTGGCACATGTGATTTCATGTGATGGAATTAATTCAGCCGTAATGTCCCCTGTTTGAATATCTTCTTCTAGGGCTTGTAACACCATAGCCTTAATAAGTTCCGGAGGGGCAGAGTTAATCATCATTGTTTGTAAATGATCTTTACTCATAGAAATAACCTTTATGTGTTTTTAATATTAAATTGAACCATACGCTCTAGTGGGATAAGCGCTCTTTTTCGAATGTCTTCTGGTATAAATATTTCGTTTGAGCCTGACTCTAAGACATCAGATAAATTAATTAAACCATTCATTGCCATCCAAGGGCAATGAGCACAGCTCTTACAGGTGGCACCATTACCAGATGTTGGTGCTTCAATAAATTCTTTGTCTGGATTCTCAGATTGCATTTTATAAAAAATACCATTATCTGTTGCGACAATAAATGTCTTATTCGGCAGTGTACGAGCTGCTGCTAACAATTGAGACGTTGAGCCAGCAACATCAGCTAGCTGGACAATATCAGCTGGTGACTCTGGGTGTACAAGGATCGCCGCATTGGGGTAGTCTTGTTTGAGATCAAACAAAGCCTGTGACTTAAATTCCTCATGAACAATGCAAGCACCATTATAATGCACCATATCAGCGCCAGTTTTTGACTGGATATAGCGACCTAAATATTTATCCGGTGCCCACAGTATTTTTTCACCTTGACTATCCAAATAATCACAAATCTCTAAAGCATTAGAAGAAGTAACAGTCCAATCTGCACAAGCTTTAATACGAGCGGATGTATTCACATACACGACAACAGTTCTATCTGGGTGCTGTGACATAAATTGTTTAAATTCATCCTCTTGACAACTAATATCCAATGAACATTCAGCTTCTAGTGTTGGCATAATTACTTTTTTTTCAGGACTTAAAATTTTAGCACTTTCACCCATAAACCGTACGCCAGCAACCACAATAGTTTTTGCTGGGTGATCCTTACCAAATTTCGCCATGGCTAATGAGTCACCTAACATACCTCCTGTTTCTTCAGCTAATTTTTGAATTTCAGCATCAACATAATAATGCGCGATGAGTACTGCATTTTTTTCTTTTAGAAGACGCTTTATTTTTTCACGATAAAATTCTTTGTCATCACTTTCCGGATGCATTGCATAAGCTTTAGGCCATACCTTGTTTACTCTAGAAGTGAATTCAGCTGCTTTAATCATAATTTCTTCCATTTATCATGCATAAAATATTCTGTATGACTCATTGCTCTTAAGCAACGGACATTAGTTTTTCAAGTTGTTGCTCAAGCTTATACTTATTTTCTTTAAGTGTGATACAACGCTCTCTTTCTTTAGCAACAACCACTTCAGGTGCATTGGCGACAAATTTTTCATTGTTTAGTTTATTTATAATTTTACTTAATTCTTTGTCAATTTTCTCTTGATCACGTAAGATTCTATTTCTTTCAGCTTCTATATCAATAAGCCCTGCAAGAGGAATATGTAATTCTATATTTTCAACCAAGACAGTAGATGATGCTGGAATACTACCATTTTTATCAACCCAAATAATGTCTTTAACTTTTGCTAAACGTTCTATTATTGGTTTCGTAATTGTGAACTTTTCAAAGTCATCATTCGAACCATTTTGTATGTATAAAGGAATCTCTAAACTAGGCTTAATATTCATCTCAGATCTAATGGTGCGAATTCCAATGACTATTGCTTTGAGCCAAGCAAGATTTATTTCTGATTCGTCATTAACCAGTTCTTCATCGAACATTGGATATTGCTGTGTCATTATAGATAGGTCATTGAGCTCTAGAACTTGAGATACTTGCTGATATAGCTCTTCCGTGATGTAAGGGATGATTGGATGAGCCAGTCTTAGAATAGAGTCTAAAACACTAATTAAAGTAAAGCGTACCGCACGTTTCTGCTCTTGAGTCACTTCACTAGAGTTAAGCGAAAATTTGGCAAGCTCTAGATACCAATTACAATACTCATTCCAAACAAAATCGTAAATAGCATGGGACATTAAATCAAAACGATAATTTTCTATATGATCATGAACTTCTCCAATGGTTTTATTGAGCTCATGCCATATCCATTGCTCTGAAATTGACATTTCATTATTAGAGACTGAAGTTAACTCATCATATCCTTCTACATTCATAAGTACAAAACGAGAAGCATTCCATAATTTATTACAGAAATTTCGATAACCTTCCATACGAGAAATATCAAAGCATATATCACGACTAGTTGAGGCTAGCGCAGCAAAAGTAAATCTAAGCGCATCAGTACCATAAGCTTCAATGCCATTAGCAAATTCTTTTTTTGTTGCTTTTTCAATTTTTTGACGCATTTGAGGCTGCATTAATCCAGCGGTTCTTTTTTCAATTAATTTTTCTAAAGATATACCATCTATAATGTCTACTGGATCAAGAACGTTACCTTTTGCCTTTGACATTTTCTTGCCTTCAGAGTCACGAATTAAGCCTGTGATATAAATATCACTAAACGGGGCTTTACCCATGAATTTAATACCCATCATCATCATTCTAGCAACCCAGAAAAAAATAATGTCAAAACCTGTTACCAAAACACTAGACGGATAATATTTTTCAATGTCTGCTGTCTCTTCTGGCCAACCTAAAGTTGAAAATGGCCATAGCGCTGCAGAAAACCAAGTATCAAAAACATCTTCGTCTTGATGCAATAAAATATCTTGATTGAGTTGATATTTAGCTCGAACTTCAATTTCTGTATGGGCTACATAAACCTTACCGTTATCATCATACCAAGCTGGAATTCTATGACCCCACCACAATTGACGAGATATACACCAGTCTTGAATATCATTCATCCAGCTATAATAGGTGTTTTCCCAATTATCAGGAATAAACCTCACTTCTCCTGATTCTACAGCGTCTATAGCAGGTTGAGCTAACTCTTTCATGCTCATAAACCACTGCTCAGTTAAGTAAGGCTCCAAGATGGCCCCTGTACGATCTCCCTTTGGTAAACTTAATTCATGCGGTTCTGTTTCCCTTAGCAATCCAAGTTCATCCAAATCTGCAATAATCAATGTACGTGCAACAAAACGATCCAAAGACTGATATTTTTCAGGAACATTATTATTTAATTTAGCTTCTGGGGTTAAAATATTTAACATTTCTAAATTATGACGTTTACCCATATCATAATCATTAAAGTCATGCGCGGGAGTAATTTTGACACATCCTGTGCCAAACTCCATATCTACAAATTCATCGGCGATAATAGGTATTTCTCGATTAGTTAAGGGTAAACTAATCATTTTGCCAACAAGATGTTGGTAGCGCACATCATCAGGATGAACCGCAACCGCCATATCTCCAAGCATAGTTTCTGGTCGAGTGGTCGCAATCGTTAAAAACCCACTTTTATCCACTAACGGATAATCAAAGTGCCATAATGAGCCTTTGGCATCTTCATTAACGACTTCTAAGTCTGATACTGCTGTATTAAGAATTGGGTCCCAGTTTACTAAACGCTTACCACGATAAATTAAACCTTCATCAAAAAGCCTGACAAACTGTTCTTTAACCGCAATGGAAAGATCATCATCCATTGTAAAACGTTCACGTTCCCAGTCAACAGAAGTTCCCAAACGCCTCATTTGACTTGTAATATTACCACCGGATTTTTCTTTCCATTCCCATATTTTTTCAATAAAGGCATCTCTACCCAAATCATGACGTGATATATTTTCGGCACTTAATTGTCTTTCAACAACCATCTGAGTTGCGATCCCAGCATGGTCAGTTCCTGGTTGCCATAAAGTATCTTTACCCATCATACGATTATAACGTATTAATATATCCATCAGGGTGTGTTGAAAACCATGCCCCATATGCAAAGTTCCCGTGACATTTGGTGGCGGAAGCATGATTACATATGGATCTGCATTAGTTTTACCGCTGGAAAAATGACCGTTATTTTCCCAATTTTGATAGCAAGTTTTTTCAATTTCTTTTGGATTATAGACTTTTTGTATATCAGACATTATTTACCTATTCGTAATAAAAATACTAAATATAAATGTGATGAGATATTATCATATTTTGTCAGGCATTAACATAATTGTGTTTTCTCAAAATTGATATATCATTATTTCAATAAATTATTTCAATAAATGTTAAAAATCAAGTATGGTTGTCGTGAAATAAAATATGCGGCAGAAAAGTTGCTCTTACTCCCACGATGTTTTCCTGAATGATTTATCACCGGGTCATCTTTGTTTTATAAAACACATTTAGGAAATTAAATGGAAAAGAAAAAAATTGGCTTGATATCTGCGACATTTTTGGGTGTCTCATCCATCATTGGTAGCGGATGGTTATTCGCGCCCTATAAAACAGCTCAAATTGCTGGTCCACTCGCAATTCTAACTTGGATTATTGGCGCTGCTATTATTTTATTGCTGGCTTTTTGTTTTTCTGAAGTTGCTGTGCGCTACCCTAAACGGGGGCTATCAGCAATTGTAGCTACGTTAACTCATAATGAATATTTTGGTTTTCCTTTCGCTATAGCAAACTGGTTGGGAATTGTTGCAGTCATTGCGCTTGAGGCTGATGCTACGGTTGAATACCTTATCAGCCTATCACCATCGATGGCCCATATATTCTTTGCTAATCAGGTTTTAACCTTTTATGGAGAGTTACTCTCTGCTGGACTTGTATTCGTATATGCCATAACGAATTACTGGGGAGTTCAATCATTAATAAAAACTAACAACATATTGTCTGTAATCAAGGTATTCGTTCCTATTTTGACTGCAATTGTGATCATGAGCGTAGCTTTCCATACTGAAAACTTCACAGTAGTAAAGGACACTGTTGCTCCTTATGGATATCAAGCAATATTTACGGCTATTATTTCAACTGGGATAATTATTGCCTTTAATGGATTCCAATCTGTTATTTCATTTTCAAGTGAAATAAAAAACCCAAGAAGAAATATCCCTTTATCACTGGTTCTTTCTATTGTTATCTGTCTGGTTATCTATTTATTACTTCAAGTATGTTTCATTGCCGGAGTCAGTACCAGCGATCTTAAAAATGGTGGCTGGACAGGACTTACTTTTAGCGCACCAATGGTTGAACTTGCTGCTGCATTAGGATTAGGTTTCTTTTCAACCATAATTTACCTTGGCGCAGCGACTGCCCCTCTCGGAACAGCCATGACATTTGTCGGTACCTCAACACGTATGTTCACCGCCATGTCAAGGCAAAAACAAGTGCCTGCTTATTTTGATAATGTGCACCCTAAATATGGTATTTCAAGACGCTCATTAGCAGCTAATATTGTGTTTGCTCTAATCTTCGTCTTTGCCTTTAAAAGTTGGAGTTTATTGGCTCAAATTTTAAGTATATTCCATGTCTTTTCTTATTTACCTGTCGTGCTAGCATTAGTTATATTTAGGAGTGTTCCTTACAAAAAAAATGAGGAAAAATTTAAAATCCCATTCGGTAAAGTAATCGCCGTTGGTCTATTCATAATATTTAATTACCTCCTAACCTATAGTAATGACATTATCACCTTAGAAGTTGTAGGATGTTTTCTATTATTTCAAATAATATTCATAGCTTGCAGTTGTCGTACAGCTAAAGCATTAGTTAATGCAATAACTAAAAGCGCACCTGTTTTTATTTTCTTATTTGTATTATTAGCACTAGTTCACGCCTCTCCAACCAATGCTGATTACTTCGGTGGACCAATATTCTTTGCCGTAACGGGAGTCTTCTCTTGTGTATCATTTTACCTACTGACTAAGCTTGGGCTTAATGAAAACCTACATGAACATGTTGGTAATAGTAATTAAGAAATACTTAACTTAACCCTATTCCGCTATAGAGTTGTAGTGTGTAGCACGATGTGATTATGATAAAATTAGCATTATATTGAAATGGATAAAAAATATCTGATCTAACATCTAAGACTTTATCTATTGTTTAATTTTCTTACAACGTATTTTTATACGCCCATATAAGTCTGATTTTACTGATCAGGAAATAACTTCTTCCTCAATTCAATTTTATTATTACAAGCATATTTATTCATAATATTAGCAATATAACTCTCTACTGTTCGATGTGATATATCCATCTCTAGCGCAATTTCTTTAGCTGTATGACCACGCACATAGTAGAACAAAACCTCTTACTCTTGATCAGACAATGACACTTTTATTTTCTGATGAAAATATTCATAATCAGATAAATATTCAAAAAATTGTTTTTTACTACAATTAGTAATTTCACATCTTGGTAAATAATCCGTCTCAGATTGATTGATTTCTAAATACGTTTCATTCGCATCGTCCATCATTAACCATAATTCTTTTATTTTATTTTCGACTATTCTATAGGTACCAACAATCATGCTACCGCATAACTTTTTATCTGTATTCGTTAACCAGACCTGCCGGCACTTAAAAACAATGAAATTATCAAAAACTATATGCTCTGTCACTGTATAGCGACGATGCTTACATATATTATTTAATAAATGTACACGAGTTTCTATATCTGATAAATTAAGTGTTGAATCATTATAGTGACCAACTGCATCCTCAGCATAAAATTCTTTTAGGCGTTCAACCTGTCCTTTACAAAATAGATTTTCAAATAAATCATCTAAAAATGATTTAGCCTGCTCTTTAGTAAACATGATTTTCCTTATGTTGTTAATATTTACCATTGCATTATATGAGCATTATAATTTCGTACTACCGTAAAAATTACTACTGGAATATATGATGCCAATTGAAACAAATATTGTGAT
>JBLIDR010000037.1:0-9034 GCA_047632655.1 Francisellaceae bacterium
TTTAATATCATCTTGGACATTACTTCCTAGTTTTATTTTTAATATATCGAAGCCTTTGCTCATTGCAACCTTCATTGCTGCATCAACTTCACTAATAGTCCCACAACTTAGGCTAATATCAGTTTTGATGGCTTGATTGCTCTTGCCGCCTAAAAATTGCCATAATGGTTGTTTAGCTTGTTTTGAAAGTAAATCATATATAGCCATATCTATAGCCATTTTAGCGCCAGTGCTAGGAATGGTTAATAATATTTTTTGAATCATATGATTATCATTAATATTTATGCCAGTTAATAAATTAGCAGCTTGGTTAATGGCAAACTCTAGTCCAGAAAGCGTATCTCCAGTTATTACTGTTGTGGCTGGAGCCGAGCCATAACCAACATCATTATCAGTTATAATTTCAATGCTAATGTCTTCAATGAAATCAGTTTGTCTAACAGCTGTGATAAAAGTACGTTTCAATGGAACTTTCAATCTTGATGTTTTGAGGTCGGTAATAATCATATTTTAATAGCCTTTTATTTAGTATGGGACTATAAATTGTTGAATAACTTTAAGATAAATTTATGTCTACTGCAACAATCAACTTCAAGAAACAAAAAAATATGATACTATTATGACACTTAATATTTAATTTTTTAGATAAATATGCGATATATTATTAATGCAGTTTTAATTTTCAGGCAATTAATATTTTTAGGTTATGCTGGTATTGTTCTATTTTTATTTGGAACTGTTTCACCTTTATTGTACTTTTTAAGGGCGCCTAGATCCCTTGTTATTCGCATGCCTCACTTTTGGTCATTGCTTTGGCATATCGGAATATTTTTTATTTTATGGGTTAAAATAGAAGTTAAAGGTGGTCAAAATATTCCTAAGAAGCCTTGTATTTATGTCTGTAAACATCAATCTAAATTTGAAACATTCTTTTTAAACAAAGTCTTACCAAGATCCGTATTCGTTTTTAAACAAGAATTGCTCTCAAGTCCATTTCTTGGTTGGGGTTTAAAATATTCTGGAAATATTGCGGTTGATAGAACAAAAGGCGTTAAGGCTTTAAAAGATGTTATTAAGTATGGTAAAGAAAAATTGGCAAACGGTATCAGTGTTATTATCTTTCCTGAAGGCACTAGAGCGAAGGCTAAAGAGCATCCAAAATTTCATAAAAGTGGCTTAATGCTAGCTAATGCTAGTGGCGGTGATGTTGTGCTAGTTGCGCATAATTCGGCAAATATTCTCCCCACTGGTGATAAAGCTCTTAAAGTTGGGAGTATTAAGGTTGTGATGCCAGGAAAAATAAAAATTGTTATTAGTGAGCCAATAGATGCAAGAAATTATAATCTTACAGAGCTCAATGATTATTGTTATAATTGGATCAAAGAACAAATGATTATTCTTGAAAAATAGAAAGCTTAAGCGTGTATTCTTCTCTGATATTTCTCTTAATATGCCCGTTTACCAAATCTTATGTTAATGTAAATCCTACGCTATTACTAAAGGATAGACATGAAGAGATACTCGTTAACAATTAATGGTAAATTAGAAGATACTCAAAAATATTTTGCGGTTTTAAACCCGGCAACAGAAAAAGAAATTTCTCAATGTCCTAGCGCTTCACTAGAGCAATTAAACAAAGCTGTTTCCAGTGCTAAAAATGCGTTCAAAAAATATAAATTTTCTAAAATTGAAACACGTCGTGATATTTTGTATCAAGTATCTGAAAAAATTAAACATAATAAAGAATCTCTTGCTGAACTTTTAACTCAGGAGCAAGGGAAGCCATTAAACGATGCATTAGAGGAAATAGATTCAGCCATTAAGGGTATCATTGAAAATGCAAAATTAGATATTCCGGTTGTTGTGTTAAAAGATGATTGTGATACAAGAGTTGAGGCGCATTATAAGCCAAGAGGTGTCATGGCTAGTATTTTACCTTGGAATTATCCAGTACATTTAGCCTGCGGTGAAATTGCCAGGTCAATTATTACCGGCAATACCTTGGTTTTAAAACCTTCTCCTGAAACACCACTGGCTACATTGTTATTAGGTGAAATTATTAGAGATGTATTACCACAAGGAATTTGTAATATTATCTCTGGTGATGATGACCTAGGAAAACACTTGGTTAGTCACCCAGACGTTGTTTGTATTTCTTTTACTGGCTCAGTTGGTACAGGTAAAGCTATAGCGCAGTCTGCGGGTTCAGATTTAAAAAGAGTGAGCCTTGAGTTAGGTGGTAATGATGCCGCAATCGTTCTGCCAAGAGCTGATGTCAAAAAAATAGCAAATGAATTATTTTGGGCTGCCTTCAGTAATTGTGGACAAGTTTGTATCGCAACAAAACGTATTTATGTGCATAGCGATTTAAAAGAAGATCTTATAGATGCTTTGGTTAAAATTGCTAAAACAGTTAAAGTAGGAAATGGCCTTGAAGAATCAATTCAAATTGGACCGCTTAATAATGCTCGCCAAAGAGAAATTGTCTCAGAATTAGTTGAAGATGCAAAGGTTAATAACGCCACAATTCATATTGGTGGTCATAAACTATATGAGAGAGGATATTTTTACGCTCCAACTATTATTAGCAATGTCACTAATGGATACCGTATTGTTGATGAAGAGCAGTTTGGACCAGTAATACCAATTATTAGCTATGATAATGTAGATGAAGCTATTCGACTTGCCAATGGTGTTAACGTTGGTTTAAGTGGTTCAGTTTGGGGTGAAGATACATCTGAAGCGATTCGTGTAGCGCACCAGTTAGAGTGT
The DNA here is from genome assembly GCA_047632655.1 of Francisellaceae bacterium. Lineage (GTDB taxonomy): Bacteria > Pseudomonadota > Gammaproteobacteria > Francisellales > Francisellaceae > CAJXRW01. The sequence continues at coordinate 2,773 of JBLIDR010000037.1, forward strand.
GGTATGTCTAAAGTGAATTGTGCCTTTGGACGTTTATCATCAGCTCCATTTGGTGGATTTAAGCATTCAGGCATAGGCAGGCATGGTGGTCAATGGACTATTCAAAGTCTTATCGAGCTGCAAACCATTAGTATAGCCAAATAGCATTTTTTATAATTAACATCTAGTTCAAGCGGTAAATATAATTCATGCAAAATCAAAAGAAATTTACTTTTCTTTGTAATATTGATCATCTAATTTAACCTCAATTTCGATTAATCTAATATTTTTTGATGTAAGGTAAAACTATAAGCAAATAAATTTTTAAAAGCTTGAATGTTTAGGTCTAGATGTTTTTTGCTCGTGAGTTGTGAACTTGTAATTCATTAATGCCAATTTGAATTTAATTCCCAAAGCCAAGCATCTTCAATGATTTTATCAATAGTGCTATATTTAGGCTCCCAGTTTAATGTATTTTTAGCTAATGAGGCATCTGCAATTAACTTGGCTGGGTCACCGTCACGGCGGCCACATATCTGGACTTCAAAATTTTTCTTAGTAATACGTTTAACTGCGTCAATGACCTCAATAACTGAAAATCCAACACCATTGCCTAGATTAAAAACTTGGCTTTTATTTTTTCTCTGCATTTCTCTTAAAGCTAATAAATGTGCAGAGACTAAATCCATAACATGAATATAGTCACGTATACAGCTACCATCTTGGGTGTCGTAGTTTGTGCCGAAAATTTTAACATAAGGCTTACGTCCTGAGGCAGCTTTTAATACCTGAGGTATTAGGTGTGTTATTGGCTCATGAAAGCCTATTCTTCCTTCAGGGTCAGACCCTGCAGCATTAAAATAACGTAATATGGTAGAGTTTAAACCATACGCGTCGGCATAACTATTGAGAATTTGTTCAACCATTAATTTTGAATGTCCATATGGATTAAGTGGATTTTTAGGATGACAAATATCAATTGGAATATACGAAGGTTCTCCATATATTGCAGCAGTAGATGAAAAAACAAAATCATTAATGTTTGCAAGGCGCATCTCATCTAATAAAATCAAAGTTCTAGCTACATTGTTTAGATAATATTTATGCGGATCTTGTACGGATTCTTCAACTTGAATAAACGCGGCAAAATGCATAACAGATTCAATATTTTGCTCTGAAAATATTCTTTTAAGTAATGCGCGGTCAGAAAGTTCGCCTTGATAAAAAATACCCCCTAAAATGGCTTCCTTGCTACCCATTGAAAGGTTGTCTAAAATTACAACTTCTACATTGTTCCTTAATAAGTGCAAGACCATATGAGAGCCAATGTAGCCAGCTCCACCAACCACTAGAACTTTAGACATATAAATTTCCTTAATGTATATTATTCGTTTATTGTTACATGTTTGTTGATTTACATATATATCAGGCAAAAAAAAACCACCATTAGGTGATTTTAAGTACTATTGAAATATTTCTCTAATTACAACATACCATAAAAAGCTAGTTTTTTACGGAAAGTACCACGATTGATTCCAAGGATACTTGCTGCAGTGCTTTGGTTATTCCCTGTATATTCCATCGTTGCTTCAATCAAAGGAAGCTCAACTTCAGTCATAATTAATTCATATACATTTTCAGGCGCTACGCCTTGTTCAACCATGTTTTTGTAGTAAGTGCTTACTACAGATTTCATATGATCGCGTAATGGTAATTCATTTTTTACGTCACTACCATGTTTAGTGACATAATGCATTGTTGCCGGCATGTTTTTCTCCTATCCTTTATAACATGTTTAAATCTAAGCCTGTTTACTATTAGGACAATATTTAGATTTCAATCATTTTAAGTATCGGTTATTAAAAAATCAACCCTTTAAAGGAAAATATTTTGAAAGTATTTAATATATCATGATACAGTAATGATCTATTTTATTTGCCAGGATTTTTTTAATATGTCAGATGATCAATCACCAAATCGTAAAAAGCTCTCTCTAAAAATTAAACGAGACAAGCCGCAATCCATATTTAAAAATAGCAATCAGAATGAGGTGCTATCTAATTCCTTTATTGAGTCAAATAAAGATTTATCATCTATTCTTGCCGAAAGAGAGATTTTAGATAAAAAAATTAACCAAATTAATAATCGTTTAATATTTGGTTATAGCCAACCTCTACAATCCCAGTGCACAACTATGAAGAAAGATGATCTGGCTTTAGCTTGCAAGATGACAGATATTTTAGTTAATAACTTATAGTAAAATTAAAAGCCTTTATCTAATTCAGCATCCATGGCTGCAATTTCTGAAGACTCTCTTTTTTGAATTTGAACAAACTTAGATCGATCTTTTGCTAAAAAGACATACATAGTCGGAACTATGAATATGGTGAATAAAGTTCCAATAGACATTCCATATACAATTACAATACCAATTGAATGGCGGCTAACTGCCCCAGCTCCGCTGGCTGTTAACAATGGAATGACTGCAAACACCATTGCTGCTGTTGTCATTAATATTGGACGTAAACGCATAGCTGCTGCTTGAACAACAGCATCTATTTTTTTCACGCCGGTTTCTTGGAGCTGGTTAGCAAACTCTACAATTAAAATGCCATGTTTGCTTATTAATCCTATCAGTGTAATCATTCCTAGTTGGCTATATATATTGATAGTGCAATAATCAACTTTAAATATATATCCTATGTACATAGGTATTAACGCCCCACAGATAGACATTGGTACACTAATAAGAATAATGAACGGATCTCTAAAACTTTCAAATTTTGCTGATAACATTAAGAAAATTACAATCATTGCAAACAAGAAGGCGATCATCATTGTGTTGCCTTGTTGGATAAATTGCAATGATGCTCCAGCATAATTATAAGAGTATCCATTTGGCAAAATCTTATCTGACTCTGTCTGTAAATAACCTAGAGCTTCACCGACAGTGACTCCTTTTCGCGGTACTGCAGATATTGTAGCCGAATTAAATTGTTGATATCGATTTAATGTAATAGGAGCGGCTACAGAGCTATATGTGACAAAGGTGCGCAATGGAACTAATTTTCCTGATGAAGTTTCGATTTGTAAATTCAGCAATTGTTCTGCTGTTTGTGAATCTGGAATGCTAACTTGTGGGATAACTTCATAGCTGTATCCTAACATATTAAAGAAGTTAACATATCCACCAGCGTATGCTGCGCTGAGTGTGTTACCTATATCTTCATTTGTTATGCCTAAGTCTCCAGCTTTATTATAATCAATGGTTAGATTTGTTTGTATATCATCAAAACGTAAATCACTTTGAGCAAAGAGAAATAATCCACTGCTCATAGCTTTTTTAATAAGTTCATTTGTGAGCGTATTGAGTTGTGGGTATCCTCCAGCAGCAGATGTAACTACAAATTGAACTGGTGGACCAAAATTCCCTGGTAATGAGGGCTGTTGGAAAATAAATGACTGTACACCGGCAACTTTACCGACTTCTTGTTGTAATATCGGAGCTAGCTCCATTTGAGTGACTTCACGTTCATCCCAAGGTTTTAATATTATCCCTCCAAATGTGTTATTTTGCTGAGGGTAGCCATTAACCACAAAAAATGCTTGTTTACCTGGTATTTTATTAAAAATATCAGCATATTGATCATTAAAAGAATGTAGGTAATTAAAGTTTGCAGCTGAAGGCGCAGTTCCCTGCAGGCCTAAAAATCCTTGGTCTTCTGTTGGTGCTAACTCACTACCAATGCCTGTGTATAAAAAATAACAACTCGTCAATACGACAATAGCGAACAGTGCCATTACCAAGCGTATACTTAGTACAAATATAAGAATTTTTTTATAGAATGTAATTGTTTTTTCAAAAATCCCATTAACTAGCTTTACTGATTTACCATTAAGCATTTTTGGGGTAATAATTTTTGAGCTGAGCATTGGGGAAAACGTTAAGGCAACAAATCCAGAGATAAGCACTGCCGCTGCTAACGAGTAAGCAAACTCTGTAAACAAAGTTCCAGTTAAGCCTCCCATCATACCAATAGGTAAATAAACAGCCACTAGTGTAAAGGTCATCACAATGACCGGTCCAGCGACTTCTCGAGCGCCAAGAACTGAGGCAAGGAAAGCGCTTTTACCTTCTTCTATATGGCGATATATATTCTCAAGAACGACAATTGCATCATCGACGACTAATCCGATGGCAAGCACCATGGCTAATAACGTTAACAAATTTATAGAAAAACCCATTACTAGCATTAAAGCAAAGGCTCCTATCATAGAAAGAGGGATAGTGGTAAGTGGAATTATCACTGCTCTAACTGACCCTAGAAACAAAGTTAAAACAACTATGATAATGAGAATAGCTTCAAATAATGTTTTAAGGACGTCATCAATAGAAGCACTAATATAGTCATTTCCGTTTAAAACGACACTCAGTTTCATGCCTTTAGGCATCTGACTTTCAATGTAAGGTATATTTTCGATGACCTTATTAACGACACTTAGTTGATTTGCTGTTGGGGCAACTAATAGTCCTAAAAAAACTCCATTCAGCTGATTATATGATACAGAGGAATTATAATATTGGGATCCAAGTTTCACATCAGCAACATCTTTAAGCAAGATCAAATTGCCATTATTATTACTTACAACTAAATTTCCATATTCTGCTGCTGTCGATAAACTAGTATCAGCATTGAGTGTTATATATTCATAGGGTGTTTGTAATTGTCCTGCTGCAGCTATTAAACTATTTGAGCTTAGCATGTTATAAACTGTTTTTGTTGTGACTCCTAAAGCCCTCATTTTTGCTGGTTTTAGCCATACTCTCATTGCATAAGGCTTTTTACCCCAAACAATTACATTTGAAATTCCACCCAAAGCATAAATTTGAGGTGATACAACATTGGTTAGGTATGCTGATATTTCTTGTGTGTTTAGTGTCGTGCTAGTGAAACTTAGAATTAGAGAGGGGAATGTGTTCCCTACAGAAATTGAAATACTGGGTGATAGCGCAGCTGCTGGCATAACATTTTGGACTGATTGAACTTCAATCATAATGTTTGTCATTGCTGCATTTGGATCATAACCAAAGTCAATATAACAAGTGATCGTTGCTGTGCCCTGGACGCTACTAGATGTCATGTAGTCAATGCCATTAACGGTTCCAATTGCTTGTTCCATCGGAGTTGTTATGAAGCCTTGTACGATGTCAGGCGTGGCGCCCGGATAAGCAACTGTAACTGTGATAATAGCGCTTGTTGTTTGAGGGTACTGCATGACCTGCAATTTTAAAGCAGATCCAATTCCAGCTACAAGTATAAGTAAGCTTAAGGATGTTGCTAAAATTGGTCGCCTAATAAAAATATCTGTAAATTTCATATTACTACACCATTGAATAAAGCTTTTAAATTGTTATTTTGAATTTTTATTTGTAGATAACCCTTCTACGCTCATATTCGGGTTATTAAGCTTTATATTGTCATCAATGATGGTGATCGCACCATTGTGTAGCTTAAGTTGTCCTGAGGTAGCAACCATATTTCCGTCCTTTATACCTGTCAGTACGGCTGTCTCAAGGCCTTTTGACAGTCCCATTTTAACAGGAGTCTCTATGGCAATATATTTCTGTTTGTGCGTGTTCAACATTTTCATTTCTCCATCTTTGAATGATGAATATTCAGCCATAACAGATTTCCCGTCTTTTTGTTGAGGGCTGAGAACATAGATAGTGTCTCCATAAAGGGTATAGTTCACGGCTGAAGTGGGCACAGTGATAACTTTAACTTGCTTTGGCAGCATTAGATGAATGGTCGTAAACATTCCAGGTAGCAATAAATTTTTATCGTCATCATTGGCTAAAGTGGCTTGTACCTCAAGAGCTCTAGTGTCTGATGATAAAGTTGAATTAAGAGACGTGATCTTCCCAATAAAATCTTTATCTGGGAAAGCTGTGCTTTTGAGCTGAATTGTTTGCCCTTCACTAAGTTGTCCTAAATCAGTCTCCACAATATTAAAATTGACATAAATAGGTTTTATTTGATTTAAGGTTACTGCGGTTCCACCTGCTTGAAAGTATTCCCCTAGGTTAATTTGACGGATCCCTAGCTTCCCAGAAAATGGCGCCTTAATTATATGATAATCTATTTCTGCCTGGTCATTAGCTACCGTCGCTTTTGCTTCTTGGTATTCGGCAAGGGATGTGTCACGTGTTTGAGCAGAAGCAGCATTACCTTCGTATAATTTTTGATCCCTTAAATAAGTTATTTCGGCAATAGCCATGGCT
>JBLIDR010000038.1:0-9026 GCA_047632655.1 Francisellaceae bacterium
TAGCCAATTATTTTATCTTGTGGTATATCATCAACCAAATCAATATGACCGTCAATAATAGGAATATTACCCAGTTTTTTACTCGCTTCTTGAATCGTATCATTAGACCTGAAAACTTTGAATGTTTTGTCATGCGGCTGTTCACCAATTTCAATCCCTGCATATTCTTGATAACCATCACGAATAGAAACTAGGGTTTTACTTGCTGCATCGAATGATAAACGCTCTGTGGTAATCCCCACGGATAAAGCGTCCTTTATATTGTTTATTTCTTTTTCTTTACAAGAATTACAACAATCTATCATATTATTTCAAATATTGGGATTACTTAATATATAGCAGTATTATGTAATATTGTCAATGTATATGTAATATATGTTATTCAGGAATAATAAACTTAGCTTTGCAGCGACAATTTGACACCACCGTTGTCGATGCCGTATAATATCCAGAAACAGTCTCAAGGTTATAAACATGCCCAGAAAAGTCGACATTAATATTATCAACAATGCGGTCAATGAAGTAATTAGCGGCTCTCTCGTCAGAGTTGCTGCGGATAAATTCGGACTTAGCACATCCAAGCTCTCTATTGTGTGCAGGGAGCGAGGAATTAAAACACCCATTATGATTGCTGCTGATAAGGTCAAGCTTCTTACTAACGACATCTGCTCCATGTACAAGAGCGGTGAAAGCGAAAACGCAATCTCCAAAAGTTTTGATGTCACCAGACAAGCTATTAGAAAAATAATCGTCAGTAATGGAATCGTGCCAAGAACCCAAAGCGAATCCGAAAAGCTCAAGTGGAGTAAGATGAGCCAAGATCAAAGGGATAACCAAGTTAAGCTTGCTCACGATTCCGTCAGGGGCGTGAGTAAAAGCATTACATCCAGAGTTAGACTCGCCAAGACACGTGAGAGACTTAAATACAAGCATCTTATCGGACTTGGTGAGATTGAACTCATTGAACTTTTTGAGAATAGAGGGATTGATTTTATTCATCAAAAGGCTGTTAATGTCTATAATCTCGATTTCGCTATCGGAAATGTCGCCGTGGAACTTACCAGCTACATGGGAAGATACGGAAGGCACAGCACCATTCAAAACAAACGCACTAAATATTTGATCGAAAGAGGGTATAAAGTTCTTATGATTGAAATCGACACCGTTGATAGCCTTGTTAGTCACTCTGACTATATTATCAGTATTATTGATGAGATAAGCAGACTTAAAGCCCTTGTCGGTCAATATAGGATGATTAGGTGTGCAAGTAAAAGTTTCATTGTTACTAAAAGTAATTTTGGAGCAAACGCCATTAAAATTCCTTCTATAAAGTATATTGCAAAATGCAGTATTATTGACCTTGACTGAACCCTCAAAGCAATTAAAATCGATTCCCACTTGTAAATATTTCTGGTCAATAGATGAATATAAACCCTTCTTAATATCATAAGTCTTGCCATCACGATCAGCATGTGAAGGCCTAACCCTATTCGCCTTTGTTGATATGTCCGCTGTAGCATCCCATGTCGCTTCTGTAACGCCTAAATTCTGCGCCCTTATATTTGAAAGCGTAGAATTAAAAGCAGCCATTTGATTCCTTGCAACGAATGCAGCATCGTTTTTAAACTTATGAGCATTTGCCATTGCTGTTTCTAGTACAACATCTAAATCGCCATTGTGTGCCATTGAACGCAATACATTTGCATTGAAAAAATTCATAGCTTCATCACGCTGGCGTTTTACCCATTCAGCCGTTTCAATCATTAACGCATTTGTAGATGGCTTTAAACCTTCTTTTAATGCTATTGCCTTAACATCAATACCGCTAGACTTTTCAAACTGAGTATAGAATTGCTGTTTATTATAATCATTTGCATTATTTAATATTTCTTTTATTTTCAAATCAATTCTTTTATTCGTGAATTGTTTTAATATTTTACGCTTAGATTGTTTTGCAAGTTTAATAAATATACTCGCATAGTTGCCAATTTGTGCATCTGCGAACTGTTCAAACTTTTCAACCGTGCCTTTATTAAGTTTTTTTATTGTGCCGTTTATAAATCTAGTATTTATTTCACCGACCATGAATTTCATAAATCTCTCTAAATCGCCCTCAAGTGTTTTTGATACTTCTGGCTCTTTAAATGTTTTCTGTTTCATCTACTTCAACCTCTGGCTCATCTTCTTCTGGTTTGAAAAATTCAGCGAAATTTAATTCTTGTGCCTGTTCTCTGTCCTCTATTATATTTTTATCAGACAAGTATTTGCTGGCATCTTCTCCGACTCCGTTTAATTTAACTGCAACATTTGTGGCTATATCATCATACTGAATTGCTTCCATCGGTGACACATTTTGATTGTCTTTAAATTTAACTGCATCTAATCCGAATATAGAACATATTTCATTGATTGGTTCAATCTCATAATCATTTTGAAGCTGCTCAATAGTGTCTCTAAATGTTTGGCGCTCTTGTAGGCCTGCGCTATTCAAACCTTTTGCACCTTCACCGACCAATACAGTGATAGGCAAACCAGTGACCATTGCCAGCCGTCTTAGGCTGATAATATCTGTTTCAGCTAGATTGGTTAATGATTGGCTAATTGTTAATACATCATCCTCCGAATCAATAACCCCTGCGCCGTGCATACCCCTTATTGCTTCTGCTTCTGCTATGTAATCAGATATAACGCTTTCTTTTCCATTCTCCAAAGCTTCTGAAAATCCCTTTATTTTATAAAAGAATGAACTGGACTTCTCAAGCATTGAAGATGTTGAACGCTCTACAACTCCATCATTTACAAGTTGATTGTATATAAGCTCTATTTCAGATATGCCGCCAAACCTGTAAGCTGGCAATTCTTTTTCAACTGGTGGAACATAAGAAAAATCTATCACTCTGCTATGATGAACCAATGTACCCCTGATTGAATAAAATTTAGGTCGCATATAAAAATCACTCTCTATGTCTGTGGAATATTCCAAAGGACTAACTTGCTCACCATCAAATACTTTTAAGCGTGTTGTTTTTAAACTAACATTATCACGCTGCAAAGGCTCATCCAACCTTTTACCATTTTCTTGTATCAGTATCACACCTCGCCCAAAAGCAAGCATCCAGCGGACTGAGTTTTTTACATGCTTGGCTAGATTTTTATTATAAAACTTTTCATTATCTTCATTCTCAAACTGTAGTGTATTGCTTAATGAATACCCTGCTTTTAATCTTATTATCTTGTTACCAATACCAGACTTGTAACCAGCATTCATTTGATCATAATCGAGCTGTGTATGTTCAAGCTCATTTGTAGATAATGAATTTCGTGTATTTGCCAACTTATTTGTCAGGCTTTTTATTCCGTCAATGGTTTTTTTAATCATCTTCATATCATTTTATCCCAGTTTCTAGTGTTTGATTTATTTATAATTTCATCTATAGCGTCTAAAGTTGGATCAACTTGGTCATCATGTTTTGCGTTTGGAAATAATCTAAACTCATGTAAATAATCCGATAACCATTCGCTTGACTCAGGCAAGAAAACAAAACCGCTTTCAATCATTGGTGCGCCGTCATGTGATCTTGTTATCTTGTCAATGTTCCTTTGCTTGGCTTCGATTGGTATTTCACCACCTCTTTTTAATGTCTGTATTAACCCAGTACCGCTCGCCTTATCTTCAATGACCATTTTCCGCAATACACCGACCGAATTATTACTCAATGATTTATGTTTATCCCAAAAAGCTCTACCAATCTTCAACAATTCTGGTGCTTCCCATTTACCCCTCACTTGATCAATTAAATAACAATTCTTATTACTATCATAGCCCCAGCACTGAAAAACACTATAATCATTTTCCTCTTTTGTTTTTAAAGCAGTATCAGCAAATATTTTTCTATATTGTAAATGCGGTAATACTTTATAATATTTCCACCATTCTTCTTTGAATGTTCCGCCGCCAATTGGTGCAGGGTTTTGCATATATTGGCCAGCAAAAACATATGAATTTGATTTTTTAAGTTGCTCAATTCTAACATCTGGAAATTGCTCAACCCAAAAAGACTCTTGTTTATAATTGATAACTGGTATTTTCACATGATACCAATCTTCACCATTTCCACCCTCAAGCAAAAACCCTGATAAATCATTTTCATGACCTCTTTGCATGATAACAATCATAGGTGTATGTGGACTGTTTTTTCTTGATTCTATTGTAGTACTAAACCAATCCAAAACATTCTGGCGCATAGTTTGGCTATTAAATTCACCAGCCTTATGTGGATCATCTATTATAGTAGCACCTCCGAAGCTTGAGCGCATCTTACCACTACCAAAACCAGTGATAGTACCATCCGCACCGGTAGCATAAACACAACCGCCCTGTGCTGTTCTAAATTCGTCCTTGGCTTGGCTATCACCTGATAATTGAGTGTGATCAAATATTTGCTGATATACTTCATCTTGCATTAATGCCCTGACAGCATAAGTATTAGCAGTTGCCAGTCTTTTTGAATAAGATGAATGTATGAATTCTGAATCTGGAAAATTACCCATACACCATGCGATGAAATTAATCACGGCTAGTTCTGTTTTACCAGACCTAGGGCAAATATTAATAATTAGATTTTTTATATGTCCAGCTACTACTTTTTCAAGCGCATTACATATTAATTCTTGATGCCAGTTTTCAATTAATTCTGTTCCGTTTTTTGCTTTGAACATTGTTTTAGTAAAAGTTAAAAGATCAATTCTATTATCAACTACTTCATCAAGTGTCATTTTTGATGCTTTGCTTGGATTGCTTTTAATATATCGTCTGAGTTGTATTTACTCATTGAACCGTCACTTGACTGGTGATCTATTTTGCTTGTCTCATTCACGCCTTTAATTGAGCTTTCCCACCATTTAGCCGCTGGAAATTGAAATTTTCCATTATCACGACATGCCATTGTGTACATGCTTTTTCTTACATTAATATCTGTTTTTATTTTACCAGCAAAATATGCGTCTTTGACTTCTTTGCGTTTGAATAATGGCCTGCTGAACCCCATGTGTATAGCTATATTTTCCTGAGTAGTACCAAGACCACCAAGTGATTCAATTTCCTTTAATTCCTTTTCTGTGAATACTTTTCTAGGTCTAGCCATTGGATTCCTTTAGCTCGTTATAAGTCTTGCCTTGCTCTATATGTATTGCTTCCTTGCCTGTAAAGTTTTGCCAGCGGTTTATTATTACGTCAACGTATTTTTCGTCTAGTTCCATTATAAATGATTTTCTGTTTGTTTTTTCGCAAGCCATTAAAGTTGATCCGCTTCCTCCAAAAACATCCAAGACAATACCGCTTTTTACTTTGCTGGCAGCATACTCTATTAATTCAACTGGTTTTTGTGTTGGATGAACCTCTGGAGGAACTCTGTCAAAGCTCCATACATCTGGATCACGTTTTCCTATTAATTCAACTTTACCTTTATGGCAAAATATTATTAATTCATGTTGCCCTGCAAAAGACCCTTTTAAATCACCCATTGACCAATTATTTTTTTTCCAAACTATTAAGTTTTTATATTTTAAATGATTACTGCAATATTCGATCCATTTACTTATCGTTTGAAATGATCCGCACAAATAAAGACTAGAATTATCAAACATAACAGAGTAAATAGCTGGTATAAAATCTAACATAACATCATCGTTTTTCAACATTTCATGCTTATCTTGATGATTTGATTCATATTTATAGCCATAAGGTGGATCAGTAAATACCATGTCAGCTTTCTGCCCATCCATCAACTTCTCAACCGCATCAATGCTCGTAGAATCCCCACACATCAAACGATGGTTGCCAAGCTGCCATATGTCACCCAATACACTCACTGGCTCTTCTGGTGGCTCCGGAACTTCATCCTCGTCTGTTAAACCTTCAACCTCTTCATCAAGCAACCCACTAAGCATATCATCATCAAAACCAAGCAATGACAAATCAAAATCAAGATCATTCAATCCTTCAAGCTCAACTTTTAGCATGTCCATATCCCAGCCAGCATTTAATGCCAGTTGATTATCTGCAATGATATACGCTTTCTTTTGTGCTTCTGATAAACCACTCAATACAATGCAAGGAATATCTTTAATGCCTAGCTTCTTTGCTGCCTGAATCCTACCATGGCCAGCTATTAAACCATTATCATCATCAACTAATACTGGATTAGTGAAGCCAAATTCTTTTATGCTTGAAGCAACTTGTGTTATTTGTTCTTCGCTGTGTGTTCTTGAATTATTCACATAAGGAATTAAATCATTAATATCTAAAATAATATGCTCGTAATTGCTCATAAATTTACATTTTCCCTGATCTTATAGGCTTGTAAAAAAACCTATGCACTTAGTAAATAAATAGCATATAGTACAATAATTGTCAATTATTACGATAAACGCTTTACGGGAAAGCTATATAAAAAATAATCCATGCTGCAATAGTCTTTGTTATTTTCCCCAAAGATAGCTTTTTCCAAGCTTAATAATTTGGTGTTCATTCTGCCAATGACCGTTGGATATTTTACGTTGTAATGAATACAGGCCACTTTAATGTTTTTGAATGTCTTACCTCTGATACTGACAGACTTTCCTTTTACACCATTACTTGAACGTAAATCAAACCTTTTTTTCTTTATTGCCATTATATGACACCAACTTTAAAACTATACAAATAATAATCCAAACCTTTTTTAGTTGGTTCATATCTTTTTGGATCAACCCTTTTTCTTACTGTATTCAAGATAGCATCTTCAATTGTCATGCCATTATTTGCCATTCTGCCCTGAACTGTTGTTCTGCATATCCTAAAGTACCGACATGCTTCAATTATACTATTAAAATTTTTACCCTTGATATTTACCTTTGTTGCATTGTTGAATTTTTTATTTGCCATGATAATTTCCTTTTTATCAATTCCCAAAAATCTTATTAATAGTCACTACAATCGTACCTAATAACAATCTAGCATGAAGCTCCAACCATTTAACCCTTCTGACTGACCTGTATAGCGGTTTAGGCAAATCAAATTCTTCACGCTGTATATTGTCCACATACTTTCCATTTGGCATTTTTAAAATAGCATGGCCAGTTCCATTGTGTTTGCAGAAATATATATCACCGCCTAATAGCTTTCTTAGTGTTAAGCTATACCCTTCACAATCTGATTGTAGTTTGCCGTCAACTAATCTTGCTACAGTCCAAACATCGTACCAATGGTATTGCTCTTTATCAGATACATATTTAAAATTTCTATTTAAGTCATCTATTATTTTTTTGTTGCTCATTATTTTATTTCCTTTTTGTTATATAAATTTACCGCCCAACTTTACACCCACCGACAAAAATTACCATTTCACCATCATCAATAAGCCAGCCTTTAAAACTGCTTGTTTTTAATTTTAATAAAAAATTTGCTTCGCTATTTTCACATAATAGATAATTTTTATTATCGACAAGGCTACAAGGAACATTCTTGCCTGCAATAGTCGCGTACACTGAATCATTGCTTTTGTTAATATCAACCTTCGCTCTTGGTGTATAATCGCTTTTTATAGTATACATTCTAGCATCTACAATATACGAGCTTTCAGAAAGCTTGCATGCCAGTAATTTACTATCAGCAATTGAGCCAATAGCGATTCCACTTAGTAACGCACCAGTAATTAATTTAGTTATAGTTTTCATATCCTACCCCTTCGCATTTTTAATATATTTTTCTTGCTCTCGTCTGCTCAATTTTGCTGCTAATTTATTTATATATTTCATGTTGCTATCCTTTTTGGTTTAGAAAATTAATCTTTTTTTGACCATATAAAAAAAGATGCCACAATTAATCCAATACAAACCCATGTGCTAGAACTTAAATCAATATTGTATAATTTGTCTGTTAGATTGCCAGCTACACTTTTTGCTGCATCAACTGCCTTGGCTGTTTCATTTGTTATGTCATGTAAGCTACTCATTTTCTTATCCTTTGCTGTTTAATGCTAATTTATTAAAAATCTTATAAATACGCCTGCTACCCAAATTCCTCCACAAAAAGCAAACCATTGAACACATGCCCAGAACATCTCATTTTTATCGTCTATCTCCTTCATCTTTTCACCATACTTAGTAAGATTCATGTTGCTGTCATACCTTCCACCGCAAGTAATATCAAATTTACTCTCATGTTTTTTATTATTTTCTTTCTCTTCCTTGCTGTTTGTTTTCATGATCTTATTTCTCCAATGTTCTAGTAATTAAATTAAAAGCTTTTTCAATTAATTTTTTATTTTTAGTATACATAGATACTAACTTTAAAATCTCTTGATGATTATCTCTCTTAAATTCAACTATAATTTTCTCGACCATTGTTGTGGATTCACACCAACCAATATTCTCTAAATTATTTTTTAATAATCTTGCTGTATTCGGATTGTTCGTTTTCATGTTAATTCCTTTTTTGTTGTTCTATATCCATTATATACCCCACCAGTACAATAGTAAAGTAAAAATAGAACTATATAGTTATAAAAACCAAATTAAAAACATTTCATATTATTTGTAATAAGTGTTATAGTTGATTTGCCAGCAAGTTGTTATTCGCATATTTCTCGCTGGCTTCTATTATTAATCCAAAACCGTCAACACCACTTCAACATAACCAACATCAACACCCCAAACAGTAGGCATAAACCTTTCTTCAAATACAATTTTATCATTGTCATCTGGTATCACTCCGCAATTAACAAGACCATCAAGCATATATTTCAAATGAATAGATAACACATTGCCTTTGTCAATCTTTCTCTTGTCTGAACGATACAATGTAAGCTCAAGACTAATTTTGCTCGTGATAGGCTTTAAACGCATTTCTAATACTTGAGCATAAACCCAATCGTGATATATTTTTTTCATCTTGTTATTAACAATAAAATGAGCATTGCGATAATTGTTAATATTAAAGTGGTGTTTTTTCTTGCCTACTTTGCAAAATAAAGGAAATTTAAAAA
>JBLIDR010000039.1:0-9024 GCA_047632655.1 Francisellaceae bacterium
TAAAACATAAGCCGCCGCGCCTAGGTTTAATACATTGGAACCAACAGACGCCATTAACTGTTCAGGATAAACGTTAGGTGAAAAATGAGCTATTTCTTGTCCGTCAAGTTGTCCATCAGCATGTAATTCAACCGCACCATCATGAACTCCGCCTGTGAGTAATCCAGATAATTTAGATTGTGTGGAGGTAGAGCCCAAAAACAATAGTCCATCATCAGAAGAAACAACCTCTTCTTGCTCTCTGATTGATAAATTGTCAAAAACGACTAAAGGATCACCTTCGCCAAATACAAATTTAGTAAAGTGACTTGGTTTAGATAATGGAGCAGGAAAACAATCACCTAAACAATTTAAGCTAGCAAACCCCATCACATGTGTTAACTCATGCAAGGTATTAGCAATAAAACTTTTTCGTTGTCCTTTGTTATCAAAGCCAAGGTATGTCGAGCTATTTGGAGAAAATCGTGTTGAACTGACAGGGTCACTCTCTAAATCCCACGAACTAGTATCAATATTCTGTAATGAATAACGTAAATTAGTTGGGTACTGACGATTTACTTCCATTATGCCGTAAGGGTTAGCGCCACCTTCATCAAAGCTCGAAAAGGAAGGTCCTAGCGTAATAGCGCCATAACCACTTAACGCTTCAAATTCTACTTCTATTGCAAAATCAGATGTTATATTTATCTGAGACTCAATCATACGTATTGCACGAAACAATACGTTTTTACGGGCCTATCCAAGTGTTGTAGCGTTATTGCCACCTTCAGGAACGTAAGGTTCTTGGCTATTAAAGCCTGCTCCTTCAGCATCTGAGAATACTACTCTTATTTCACCAGCGTTAGCTATCGAAGAGGAAGCGCAAATAGCTGCAAGAACACTGTTTCTAATAAAATTATTTTTGATGACATTTTTGAACATATTACGATTATTCCTTTATATCGAAAGTTGATATGCCCTACAACCATGTAGAACTACATTAAACAGCTTTCGATTTGATATGATTTATAATTAAAATTTTATAGATAGGCAAGCAAGAGGGAATTGCAGTCACGCTACCTTTGTCCGAAACATTAAGGTCGTAAACTTTGCGTATATGAATTTCTCCATACTTGCCTTGTAATTAAAGTACAACATATTGATATATAAATCAATATTGGATGTAAACATGAGTATTGATAAAGGCTACCATCAAATAAATAAATTTCACTTCAGCTATTTTTAACCATTTTCTTTATATCCAATCATTAGAAACGATGCGACGATAAATCCTAATACACCTTGAAAATTTTCAATTATATGTTGTAATTGACAAACATCAGTTGGATCAATAAATTTACAAACATCGTAATATCCAGATTTTAATAAAGAGAAAAGGCCATCAACAATAAAATTATCGTTAAACAACCATGCGAAAAATGCCCAATATAATAAATATACTACCAACATAAAAAAAATCCTTAAAGTTAAAGTTCATCAAATAATTTATAAGCTAATGTTAACTATCAAAAGTGTTGTTGTGTTTATCAGACTAGATTGATTACCTAAAAATCACGTTAAATCAGATAGGCTAAGGCTTTCGATAAAATCGGTAATCAGAGAACGAGTAAGCATTATTTTTGCTCTAGTTCTCCATTTAAATTATTTACCATCCCCGCAACATAGTTCAAACCAATATATTTTCTCAAGGCTTTAAAGTTTATAAACTCTTTAACTTCTTTCATTTTTTGCAAGCTATCAATTAGCTGATGAACACTTTCTTCACGAGAAATGTTATTGCCATCTAATTTTTTTTAAAGCATTAAAGCCAAACTCTTTTAATTTAATTATTTTCATACAGTTACTCGTTTAATTAGTCTTCGGTTACTTCAATTTATTGTCAAAAAATCATTAAATATTTATGGCCCAGCTTTTAATATTTATATAGTAAATAAACAAAACTGGGACATAGAATATTCCGCAACGCGGGGGAAGTTATAGTGACAGTATTATTGACAAATTAGTGGCAGAGTAGCCTCATCAGTATTTAGCTTTATAATAGGAGTACTATCACAAGCATCATTCAAACAAACCTTTATGCCATAATCGTAACTTTCAAGATCAATGCTTTCTAATAACACAGTCTTTTCATCACTCGTTAATAAAAAGTCAGCATTTTCTTCTATTATGCTTGCGCCTTTAACAACCCTGAATAATTGATAGTTGTTTTCATTTTTTCCTTCACCATCGGCTATTACAAGTTCATACATCTGACACAGAGGTAAGCTATTACCCAGTTGAGATAAAAACAATGCTTGATCACAGCTACTTTCAGATGACAAGGCATGATGTAATTGATATACCCCACCGTTTGTTGAAGCAACAACATAATCCATAAATGCATCTGTATTTAATAGTCCTGCGCCGCAGCGATCGCCAGAACAGTCTTGATCAGCACTAGTAATATCTTCACGTATTGATTCCGCAGTAGCTTTTAAATATGTAAACAGTTCATCACGTGTTAATTTAGGGTTGTGTTGTAAGCCCAAAGCAGCAACACCTAATGCAAGTGGAGAAGCTTGGCTAGTGCCCTCCCACCAGCCAGTAACACCATTTGATGCGTACCCAATAACATCACGTCCTGCCATCATTGCATCAACTTTTGGCCCATAGTTGGAGAATGAGGTTTTATAGCCTTCCTGCTCAGTAGCTCCTGTTACAAAAATATTTAAACATTGAGCTGGCACAACACCATTTGCATCAACATTTTGATTACCCGCGGCAACAAAAATCATAATACCTTGATTATTTGCATAATCGATTGCGTCTTGAAGATACTGTGGACAATATGATAACTCTCCACCCATACTGATATTAATCATATCAACAGGTACTATTGGAGGAATATCATCAACTTCTGCGCCAGCGGCATGTAAAATGGCTTCAGAAACACCAGACAACGGCCCCAACCCACAAGATAAAGCTCTTAATGCGATCATTTCTGCATCAACAACACCTGACATACCTATGCCATTATTGATTTTTGCGCCAATTATCGAGGCTACACCTAAACCGTGGCCGCCTGAGCAATCTTTTTGTTCATCAGTTAAATCCCTAAACTCAGGCCCCTTAACCTCACCCCACATATCAAAAAAGTTATATCCGTATGCCCACTCCATATCTTCGTGATCTTCAAAACCACCATCGATAACAGCAATTCTTAACTTTTTATTTTGAACAGATTTATTCATACCCTTCAATATTTCGCTCGAACCTTCAAATTCACTTTTATCTTTAAAGTAATATTGAAACTCATAATCTGGATCATTAAGAACTAGCTCATCAGCGCTTTTAGTACTGCTAAGGCTTTTGCTTTGTATTTTTTGTACAGTACGTGCTTTTCTTTGTTTAAAGACAGGCTTGGGTGATTTTACCCAAATATCTTCTTCGACTGATTCATACAATTCACTCACTTTAATCAGTTCAACTTCAGTTTCATCAACCGTTATTGTTTGATATTTAACACTACCAATTTTTTTTACGACTAATGTTACTTCTTTAGCTGTAGCTGCATTGATTAAAAACATGCTAACCAACACAGATAAAATATAATTTTTCATATTACTTTCCTTTTATTAAATTAGTTAGCTGCGCATTCATTGGTTTTTCCTAGAGCAGGAATTAAGGTTTCAATAAATTGATATTGTTCAGAGAATTTCCATTCACCAGCCGTGAAAACACCCATACTTTGAGCGCCAATGATGCCAGAAAAGACAACGTATTCATCAATATAATCAAAGGAAGTGATAGATAGTAAAGGCAAAGTGTCATTAGTAAGTTGAGCTAACTCATTAATTTTTTCTGCAAGGCTGTTATATTGGTTGCTTGCTAAGTTTTTAACTTCACTTAACAAGGTAACAAGTTCTGTTTCAGTAATTAGCTTCTCTCGATAATCAGCAATACCTTCAGATAATAAAGTGTTTTCTTCAGATAATTTCTTATTAACAGCTTCAACTTTTAACGTTTCAAACTCTAATGTTTTTATTTGATATTCGCTTTTAGTCATTGCGCCATTTAAATAGGCAGTTTTCGCATAAACTGGCAATAACAACTCAAAATCATCAAACTTAAAAACAGCATCAACATCAGTCCAAAGTTCAACTTCATTAATGATCATTACAACAGAAGCGTTATTTAATAAAACGTCTACAGATTGCTCTGCCAATAAATTGTCTGCCGTTGAAGACGCACTAACAGTAAGCGTTACAACATGCTCATTTTCTAATTCATCTACATTAATTTGCAGTTTTTTATCAACAATCTCCGCAGTTACCCCTGATATTTCAGGTGAAAATGAAACTGTGTAATCAATCGTTGATTGCCCGGTATAACTAGTACCTAAAGATATTATGCCTTGCTCATTCTCATTTACCGTTAGTGTTGTTTGTTCCAAAGATAAGCTCAATGTGGGATCTACTGGTGCTGGTATCGTCACCTTACTTTCATCACTTGCGCCACCGCCTCCACAGGCACTTAAAACTATAGTACTAAAGGCTAATATGATAAGTTTTTTGTTTAATGTCGACATACTACATACTCCATAATCGATTGCTTTTATTTTAACTTGGTTACTTGATAGTAAAAATGTGACGATTAATCTTTAGATATTTGTACATATCTTTTTAGGGAAAAAATGAGCGTTATGAACAAAAATATGATGTTAAATGAACCACCACCAGATTCATCATTATCGTTTGTTAGTGATTGTTGGGTATTGTCTGTTGAGTTAGAGGTAGAACCATTGTCTGTGCCAGAGCCTGTGTCGGTACCACTATTATCATCTGATTTAGCAGTAATATTGATCGTTACGTCAAATGATGCTGTGCGGTTATCAAAAATCGCATTTAAGGTCATATTAATAAGTGTATCTTCATCGATAGACGGAGTAGTAAATGTTACTTCACCAGTTGAAGAATTTTCAGATATTTCAAATGTAGTGTCGTTATAATCTGTTACCGTCCAAGAAAAAGAAATGGCCTCGTTAGTTTCAAAAATAGGTTTGAAACTAACGTTCAATTCTTCTTCATAAATAAACTCACTACTCATGGTAATATCAGGGAAGGCTAATTCACCTACTTGAACAATTTGTACATCAACATTGTTTGAACCATCAAGATCGACTACATGTGAATTAGAATAGATGTTTGCCATAATTCTATATGTACCGATTGGTGCCTTAAAAGGCAGGTCGATTGATTGAACTTCAAATGAAGCCATATCACCAATATTACAAGTAATGATGGCATCAGTCATTGTGCATTTAGGGTCTAATTGGTTAACATTGATCACTGAAGCATCATAAACATTGAATTCAATAAATACATTGTCGAGATCAGTGTTATTATCATTTGAAAAATTGTATTTTAAGAATGTTAATGTATCAGGCGTTAATCGATCATTATACAAAGAACTCATTTTAAAATCAGTGACAAAACCATCGTTACGACACCAACCAATATCGCAAATAATGTATGCAGAAGCGCCAAGGCTCAGAGTATTACCTACGCGAGATGTCATTAGTTGAACAGGGGTTACATTAGCCGATAAGTGACCCAACGCTTGTGGACTAAGTCCACCATCACTTAAAGGATCGCTGTGAAGTTGAACTCCATAGTCATTAAAGCCAGTAGTTAAATTATCAAACAAATAATCGGCCATCGCTTGATTGCCATAATAAAAAACCTTATTTCCTTCTACAGCAACTAAATTTTTATCCGAAAGTGATAAATCATCCCACGGGCTATCGTAAGGGGCAGTGGTATAAATATTACCTGATAGTTGACTCACTTGATTTGCTTGCTCTTCTGTACAATCTCCAAAACAAGACATTCTGCCGAAACCTAATGCATGAACCAACTCATGAAGAGCAAGATTAACAAACCCTGGTCCTGCACTATTCACCGCGTTAATTTCGTAATCGCCACCCGTATATTTAAAAACCATTTCAGCATCATAAAAATTCTTCCACATTTCTCTGGTATCATGTTGCAACATCCGCTTAATAATTTCAGAGTACAGTGCGCCGTCTTTTAGAATGCCATATTCATCATAGTTATTTGTTTCAGTATGAGTGTATGTGTTGGATATAGTGTAAGCAGTATAAGAGCTATAGGGGGTTCCAGAGCTATAATTAACTTTAATTAGAATATCTGCTTCACTATAAACTTGTGATTCAATAATCTTAGCAGCATATTCAAATGCATATCTTCTGGCTTCGCCAAGCGTTATTCCAGGGTTACCTTCTGTTGAAACTCTTTCAGTTTTATCATAAAAACCAACTTTGTTATCTTCTTCCGTTTCTGAGTATTTAATATTTATCGTTGTAGCTGATGCAGTAAGACAATTTAAAGCTAATAGTAATAATAATTTATTCATGGTGATCCTCGTAATAAGATGACGAACAAAATGGCTCATCAAACTAATAAGTTAAGAATAAAGGTTCAAAGTGTGCTTGGGATTATCAGAAGTGTATTTAAGTGGGATTAACTAATTTAAACTATACCTACCTGCCCAAGTTTTGATTATCAAATAAGACCAAAATCGAGACATAGATATTTCGCGCGTCGTGGGGGAAGCCTGCCTCTAATAAATCAAGTGATAACAGTTACATGCTCAAACGTTTTGCGCGGTAATTGGTCTTCTGGATAAGTCATACCTTCTCCCCTTTCTGCTCACTCAACAACTTTACCTAAACAAAAGTCTACTCTTTGTTCAACGTTTCCAGCGGGGTATACACATGCTAGTTGGTTTAATAAAGTTTCTGATATTTCTACGCTAACTGTTTTTATCTTTGTTACTTCTTTCATAAGTCCTGCTCTACATATTAAAAATTTTTCTTATCTAAAATGATTTTTTTAATCGCCTGATTGCTTCCTTACATAAGATGAGCAAACAAATGGGATTGCAGTAATAACGCCAAATATAATAAAGGTATTTTGATCTACTACTGTATAGAAGACCTTATCTCCCCCTACAATACAAAATCTTTCATAATAGCCACAACCAATAATATTTACTTAAAAAAAAATTCAGCCCACCAATCCACGACAAACGAGTCGTAATATAACCAGCTAAATAATCCCCACCAAAAACAAGCGGCTACAATCATGTAAAATTTCCTGAATAACTATTGAATAGCAATATTGTTGTTCAAATTTGATAATAATTCTAAGGCAAAAAGTATTTTTCTATTACCACCAATCTTTAAATTATTATCTGCATTGTTCTGTTTGTAGAAAATAATAAACCATGCTGGCACTATGTCTAATATTGCTAGCGAGAAGGTGCTTCATATTCAGAGGTGTATTTTTGAATAATGCTTTTAACTCGATTAAATTCAAATGCGTGGAATTTATATTTAACTTCATCTGTAGAATTATTTTTGATCCAAGATGGAATCATGCTTTTCAAAATAATGTCTGTTTGAGGTGAATGAGCATTTTTAGCTTTAAGAATTTTGGCATTATCATTCGCAAAGACGACCAAAGGGCGAATAGGCCACTTATTGATTTGTTCCTTCTCGAGCATTTGCATTAAGAGGCCTGACGTTCTAAGCACTTGTGACGAAGGGCTAGGAAGTTCATTTTTATGAGTTTTATTCGACACTTCAATTTTTTGAATCCATTTTGTATCAGACGTTGCTTTTATAGTTCCTTTCCAATTTTTAACTTCTATGAGTACTAAGCCAATACAGGGAATAAATACTAAAAAATCGACTTGAAAATTGTGCCTGCTATACTGCAAGTTATTTGAGCGAATAAAACCACTTATTAGTGTTCCTTTCAGTGAACGTAATACTTCTCTTACGGCCTCCTCACCAATATTTCCTGCTTTAGCTTTAGTCATTATATTGACTCCTTTAAAATACTCTCATCTAATAATCGTCTAGATGAGAGGTTTATTAATCTAAAGAAAAAATAAACCATTACTGACCAAATAGAATATTCAAAAACGGTATCTGTCTTAGATGAAAACATGCAAACTACAGAAAATATGCAAACAAAAGTGCTTAACATTAATGTAGGAAAAAAGACAAAAAACTTCACTAAAATAGATGTATGTTTGTTATCTGTTTGGCTTGAGTTGTTCGTTCTATGTCGAAGTTCTTCTTTTAATTTTGATTTATAAGGTTGTTTAAAATTTTCAGCTTTAATCACTTTTTCTGTGTATCTTTCTTTTTCAAGGTTCTTTTTTATCTCTTCTGCTTCTTTTCTTAACCTTTCTGCTTGTTGCCTCTCACAAGTCGCTTTATGCCTATCTAACTCAGCTTGTTTAGCATCTCGTTCAAGCTCCATTTTCGCTTTTTCAGCCGCTTTCATTAGACCATTAAAATAATTCTCTTCAAATTTGCTTTTTGAACTAGTTGAATGTTTGTTATGTCGTAAATGAAGCCCTATTTTCTTATCATGTATTGCTCGTTTACGAGAGTTTAATAAAACATTTTTTGCTTCATTGATTAAAGTAGTCATTCTGTGTGCTTCAGCATTATCTCCTTTATACTTGTCAGGATGATATTTATTAATCTGTGTTTTATATGCTGCTTTGATTGTTCTATCTGATGCATTTGCTGCAATTTCATAAAGCGAATAAAAATCAGTTGGGTTAGCCATAGTTATGCCTCTTCTTATTTAATGTGATAACTATATCGGTCAAAAGTGTACCAAACCCTATTGCCACTATTTATTTCCCAATTTTAATTAATAGAAAATAATTAAAATTGGCCGGTAGTCTATTATGCTGAGCTTGAGGTTAAATAAGATTGAAAAAGCTCAGTTATTCATTAGGTGTCGTCTGTTGATATGCAGTAACAAATCGTTCAGCATCAGGTAAAGCTCTATGGCTGGTAATTGTAACTATAGATTCATAGGCTTCTTTATAGGTGCTAGTTTTATCTTCACCCCAGTATTCGTATAAATACCTAATATCTGTCAAAGTAAATTGCACTCCAATATTTGCAGCTTTAAATAGTTGAGTTAACCAAACACC
>JBLIDR010000040.1:0-8970 GCA_047632655.1 Francisellaceae bacterium
TGATTCTATAGAAGGTCAATTAGAAGGAAACACAAAAATTTTATTTCTATGTCACCCTAATAACCCAACTGGGAGCTTATTAAATAAAGAAAAAATTTTACAGTTGTGTGAAAAACTAGAAGGCAAATGCATATTAGTTATTGATGAGGCTTATATTGAGTTTTCTCAAGATAATGGGTTCACGCAATATATTTCACAATATACTAATCTTGTTATTTTAAAAACGATGTCAAAAGCATTTGGCTTAGCTGCAGCAAGAATTGGTGTTATGATTTCTAATGAAAATCTTATTGGATGGATTAAAAAATTACTAGCTCCATATCCTATTTCAAAACCTGCTGCCTTAGAGGCTATTAATGCCTTAAGTAAAAAAAATATTAATCATATCTCAGAGCAAATTAAGATTATTATTAATGAAAGAAATAAATTAGAGTCTAGTCTTAGTAATTTAAATATTATAAATAAAATATGGCTTTCAGAAGCAAATTTTTTGCTGGTTGAGTTTACCTATAATGTTATGGATTTATGCTTGGAAAATGGTATCGTAATTCGGTCAATGGCAAAAATCATAGGTTGTGATAAAACCTGCCGTATAACGGTTGGCTCACCAGAAGAGAACTTAAGAGTGTTAAGTGTTTTAAAAAAATTAAATGAGTTGGAAAAGAATGAGCAAAATTAAATATTTATTTATTGATAGAGATGGCACTATTATTAATGAACCAGAAGATAAACAGATTGATAGCATTGAAAAATTAGATTTTTTGCCTGATATTTTTGTATCTCTACAACAGTTATTAAAAAATAACTTTAAATTAGTAATGGTGAGTAATCAGGATGGGTTAGGTACATCAAGTTTCCCGCAAGGAGATTTTGATGCGCCACATGATCTTATGATGAAAATACTATCCTCACAAAATATAAACTTTAACGAGGTATTAATTTGCCCTCATTTACCAAAAGAAAAATGTAATTGCCGGAAACCTGAAGTTGGTTTAGTTCTTGATTATATGAAAGGCCAACACATTGATCTTAAAAATTCTTATGTTATCGGCGACCGTGATACTGATTTAAATCTTGCTAAAAACATGGGGATAGCTGGTATCAGAATTGGTGATACTGAATGTCAGGATTGGCCACAGATTGTTGATTTTATTTTGAATAAACCTCGTACAGCCTCAATTGTGCGTAAAACTAATGAAACTAATATTCAAGTTAATGTCGATTTAGATAACTCAGGAAGCATTAACGTTAATACTGGTGTAGGTTTTTTTGATCATATGCTTGAACAACTGGCTAAACATTCAGGTATCTCTTTGACAATTAAAGCAGAAGGTGATTTACACATAGACGATCATCACACAGTTGAAGATATTGGCATTGCGGTTGGACAAGCAATCAGACAGGCTTTAGGTGATAAAGTTGGTATAGGTCGTTATGGATTTCTTTTGCCAATGGATGAATCATTAGCAAGAGTTGCTTTAGACTTAAGTGGACGTTTTGTTTGTGAAATAAACGCAAAATTCAAACGTGATAAAGTGGGTGAACTATCAACAGAAATGGTAGGTCATTTCTTTAGATCATTCGCTGAAGGATTAAAAGCTACCTTACATATAAAAGTTAAAGGTAAAAATGCACACCACATGGTTGAAGGCGCATTTAAAGCAGTAGGGCGAACGCTTGGACAAGCAGTTAAAAAAATAAATACTGAATTGCCAACTACAAAAGGGATGTTATGATTGCAGTTATCGACTGCTGCGGTAGTAATATAGCTTCTGTTAAATATGCGTTACAGCGAGTTGGAGTTGATGCAGTTTTCACTTCAGATTCTGATGTTGTAAATAAAGCTGATAAGGTCATTTTGCCTGGTGTGGGCTCGGCAGAGCACGCTATGAATAAATTACAACAAAATAACTTAGTTGACGTTATCCAAAATTTACAACAACCAGTTTTAGGCGTTTGCTTGGGCATGCAATTGCTTTTTGAAAGATCAGAAGAAGGTGATGTGCAATGTTTAGGTGTGATTTCAGAAAAAATTATGCGCTTTCCTGTGGTGGAAAATATTACAGTACCTCATATGGGCTGGAACACTTTGAGTGATAGCGCCAAAGACAGTCAGTTAATGCATAAAGTTTCTAATGATTATGTATATTTTGTACATAGTTATTATGCACCAGTGTGTGATTTCACTGTAGCAAAAACGACACATGGAATTCAATTTTCATCAGTAGTAAACAAAAAAAATTTTTATGGCATGCAATTTCACCCTGAAAAATCTGGTAAAGTTGGCGAACAATTATTACATAATTTTATAGAACTAAAAAACTGGAGTTAACCATGC
This sequence comes from Francisellaceae bacterium, assembly GCA_047632655.1. Classification (GTDB taxonomy): domain Bacteria; phylum Pseudomonadota; class Gammaproteobacteria; order Francisellales; family Francisellaceae; genus CAJXRW01. Next base: position 2,339 of record JBLIDR010000040.1, read on the forward strand.
AAATTATCCCAGCAATCGACCTTAAATCTGGTCGGTGCGTACGTTTGAATAAAGGTAAATTTGATCAAATTAAAATTTACTCAAGTAATCCTGTTGGTACCTCGATGTCATTTGAAAAAAATGGAGCAAAAAATTTACATATTGTAGATCTTGATGGAGCTAAAAATAGTGAATTATCACAATTTGATGTTATCGCTGCAATAAGGATTGCGACAAAGCTTAACATTCAAGTCGGTGGTGGCGTTAAAGATAGAGCCACTGTGCAAAAACTGATTGATAATGGCGTTAATCGTGTTGTTATTGGCAGCTTGTCAGTATCTGATATAAAACAAACGAAAGAAATAATTAAAGAGTTTGGTAGTGATAAAATAATCTTAGCACTAGATGTGAACATAAATGCTGACGGTATACCAATGGTCGCTACACATGGTTGGCAGAAAGAAAGTACAACTAGCTTAGATTCACTCATAGAGAAATACCAAGAGGTAGGACTGGAACATGTTCTCTGTACTGATATTAGTCGAGATGGTATGCTTACAGGCCCAAATTTTTCATTATATGAAACATACTTGAAAAAATATCCGAAGATTAAGTTTCAAGCTTCTGGTGGGGTTAGTTCTTTGGATGACTTGACCAAATTAAAAAATAACAAAGCCTCTGCTGTTATTATAGGCAAGGCATTATATGAAAATAAATTCACTTTAGCTGAGGCGTTAAATATATAATGTTAGCTAAAAGAATTGTTCCTTGCTTGGATGTTAAAGACGGTAAAGTTGTAAAAGGCATTCAGTTTAAGAATCATAGGATAGTTGGTGATATAGTTGAGTTGGCTAAATATTATAGTGACTCTGGCGCTGATGAATTGGTTTTTTATGACATTGCTGCTAGTAGTGATAAACGAAGTGTTTCAAAAAAATGGGTATGCGATATAGCCAAACACATTAATATTCCATTTTGTGTGGCGGGTGGAATTAGATCTGTTGAAGATGCTGAAAAAATACTTAATTCTGGTGCAGATAAAATATCTATAAATAGTCCAGCGCTTGAAAATCCAAATTTGATTAATGATATGGCTAAGATTTTTGGCCAACAATGTATTGTCATTGGAATTGATAGTTTAATGCTTGATGGTCAGTTTGTTGTCTGTCAATATACTGGAAGTGAAACTAAAAGCATAAAAACTAAACGAGACCCACTTGCTTGGATTAAAGAAGTTCAAGATCGTGGTGCAGGTGAAATTGTCGTTAACTGCATGAATCAAGATGGCGTTAAGAAAGGTTATGATATTGAGTATTTAACAGAAATAAGAGCTATCACAACCATTCCAATAATAGCTTCTGGTGGTGCAGGGAAAATGGAACATTTTTCAGATGTATTCTCTAAAGCAAAAGTAGATGGCGCTTTGGCTGCTAGTGTTTTTCATTCCAAGGCTATTGATATTTTAGATCTTAAACGCTTTTTAAATACTAAAAACATTCCCATCAGAATTATATAATCTTTGAGGTATATTAAATGACAAATAATTTCATAAATAAGATTAACTGGGAAAAAGTAAATAACCTAGTTCCAGCAATTATTCAAGATAATACATCGGGTCAGGTTTTAATGCTTGGCTATATGAATCAAGAAGCCTTAGATCAAACATTGGATACCAAAGTTGTAACTTTTTATTCTAGGTCAAAGAAACGCTTATGGGTGAAAGGAGAAACAAGTAATAATTTCTTACTGCTTGAAGAGATTAGCTATGATTGTGATCAAGATGCATTGTTAGTACTAGTAGACCCAAAAGGTCCAGCCTGTCATAAAGGTACAACCACATGCTTTGAAAAAAATTATGAATCATCTTGGCATATAGTACAGCATTTAGAAAAAAAGATTGCTCAACGTAAAGAAGAAATGCCAAAAGGGAGTTATGTTACCAGTTTATTTGAGTCAGGCATTAAACGCATAACTCAAAAAGTTGGTGAAGAAGCAGTTGAATCAGTTATTGCCTCAATTGCGAATGACGATGAAGAGTTAAAAAATGAATTAGCTGATATGTTGTTTCATACCCTTGTTATGTTAAAGGCCAAGGATATGAATATTTCTGATGTTTTGGGAGTCCTTGATCAGCGTAAAGGTTGATTGAAAATGATATTAATAACGCCTGAGTAACTTAGCCATGTTAGCTTTAGATTTTCTTTTTTGAGCTATATTCATAGAATATTTTTTTGACATATCATTTTTAGATCCAATATTATCATATGCGGATTCACCATGTTGGGTGAGATCAAGACCGATCATTTCTTCTTCATCAGTAACTCTTATATCCATAAATAAGCACATAATCTTTATTATCATATAACTAACTAGCATTGCGTAGGCGGCAATTAAAATGGCAGCAAGAGACTGTTTGATGATAAGATGATAATTTCCAAGTATTAGTCCATTCTGTATTCCTGCATTGATTTCAGCTGAAGCAAAAACACCGACAAGTATTGTGCCTATTAATCCGCTCAAACCATGGCACACAAAAACATCCAATGAATCATCTATCTTATTCTTGAATTTACCAAATTGATAAAAAGTAAAATGACAAATAATAGCTGTAATAGCGCTAGTGAAAAAAGCATGATCTATATCAATAAAACCAGCCCCTGGTGTGATGGAAACTAGTCCTATTACCGCGGCAATCGAAATATTTATGGTTAAAATATTTTTTTTAGTAATTAGGTCCATTATTATCCATGCTATGATAGCTGTAGAAGCTCCGATAGCTGTGTTAATAAATGAAATTAGAGCAATGTCATTTACACCCATTGCGGAGCCCGTATTAAAGCCAAAATATCCAAACCATAATATACATGCTCCAAGAACTACAAATGGGATATTATGTTGGCTTGATTCAGATAAATACTTTCTTGGCTTAACTACAATTGCTAACACTAACGCAGAAAATCCAGCGCAGATATGAATTGCATAACCACCAGCAAAGTCAATAACGCCGAGGCTATGAAGCCATCCATTATCAGACCAAACCCAATGTACAACAACGCTGTATACAAAAATTGACCATAAAATTATAAATATAATAAAGGCATTAAATTTCATACGCTCAACAACTGCTCCAGATATTAAAGCCGCGGCAATAACTGCAAACATCATTTGGAAAATAGCTATAGCTAATTTTGATACGTGAGTTTCATCATCAATGGCACCACGCAGGTGATTGAAAAATATATCATCAAAGTTTCCAATAAAACCATTGGAGCCTGAAAAAGCTAAAGTATATCCAATGGATATCCATATTAATGGTATGACCGCCATAGTGAAAAAATTCATTTTCATGGTATTAACTGCGTTCCGTGCAGGAACTAATCCAGCATAAAATAATGCCAGACCGCATACCATAAAAAAGACCAAAGCTGATGAAATAAGTACTAAAAGTGTGCTGGTAGTATTCATGTCTAGTTTCTAAATTTATTTTTTCTTTTTTCAAAAAAGCTTATGTAGATCAATATTTCAATACATGTCAGGATTTAAACAAACATTAATAGGAATGTTTCTGGTTGAAAACCTCGGACTTTACAATGCTTTGTTGTCAGGTTTCACCTCGTTATTCAATTAATTTCAAAAATTGAGTCTTGAATTGATCTGGGCAAACTTGAATATCTCTGGTTTTGTTTTGTACCAACTATGGATGGCTTCTAATGGAGTTTTAACTTTTAACTCCTTCCGTAGACTTCCATGCGTCCTGTTTAAATTATAGTATGTTAATCAGCGTCCAAAATTGACCCCCTTTAGCCCAAAATCAGCGTCCAAAATTGACCCACCCTAGTTTTTGGGAGTAAAATCCATAAAGAATTAGGAGTATAAGCGTCACACTTTAGATTATTTGATGTTTTAAGCCTACATTTGATTAATTCAAATGGCTTAAAGTAGGCATTCAGCTATTACCAATTTTCATATATAAGCCAATCAATGACGGTTAGCTTGCAACTTGGTTTTGGGTGAGTTTTTCCAAAGAAGTATTCAAAATTTATAAATGAAATTTATGTCATATTATATCGTGGAAATTTAGAAAAACTCAGCAAATCCAAATTAATTGAAAATTAGAGGTTTTGGTCCGGAATGTCGGGTATCAGAATTGAAAAAGACAATTAGAGGTGTGAAAAATAGAGAAAAATTCGGTAAAATGATAACCTATATAACTAACAATAGAGATAAAATAGTGGATTATAGTGACCGCAAATTGAAAGGACTCACCTTCACCAGCAATATGGCCGAATGCACTGTTGAGAGTCTAATAAATCAAAGATGCAAAGGAAAATAACATATGCGTTGGAGTAGAGAAGCTGTTCATTCAATTTTACAAATCAGAGCCTCAAAAGCTAGCAATGATTGGTCAAATAATTAGCAGAGTTATATTCTGAAATCCTATCAAAAAAGCAGCACGATTGACAATAATATATTTATGCTTCCAGAATCTTATCAAGCCGAAGAGGGTATTTGGGTTCATGTTTCTGAATATATTTATGGTCTTGCAAGTGTTAAAAATTATATTTTAAAATTACGATTGAGGAATTGATTATGCTATTTCTAAAGCAAAAGTAGAAAGGTTAGATCTAGAAGATTAAAACCTAATGTGAATTACTAGCGGATTAATTATCAAAGAGCCTCAAAAGTCTAGTTTTTTTATGCATCATTGATATTATCTAAAAAATATTTAGCATCTTTTGTAATTTGCAACTTTTTCTCAGTCGTTGTCTTTTGGTAGCTACTGACCATCATTCTCATACGAGGATTTTTAGTAAATAAGGGTTGGTGAGTAGCAATAAAATTCCAGTATAAATAATTAAAAGGACAGGCATTTTTACCTGATTTTTCTTTAACTTTATAGTAACAGCCTTGGCAGTAATTTGACATCCTATTAATGTAAGCACCGCTTGATATGTATGGCTTGCTTGCAAAAAGACCACCATCTGAAAATTGTGACATCCCTGACACATTAGGAAGCTCAACCCATTCGAAAGCATCTGCGTAGACAATCAGAAACCATTCATTTACGTCTTTCGGGTCAATGCCTGCAAGCAGGCAGAAATTACCGATGACCATGAGTCTTTGGATATGGTGAGCATAAGCATTTTCGTAGGTATTATTTAGGGATTGTTTGAGGCAGTTCATTTTGGTTTTTGTACTCCAAAAGAAATCAGGTAGTTTGTGTTTGGCATTCAATTCATTGAGTTCTTTATACCCTGGCATTTTTAACCAGTAGACACCTCGAATGAATTCACGCCATCCAAGTATTTGTCGTATGAATCCCTCAACAGCATGCAGAGGAGCATGTTTATCACGATAAGCTTTCTCTGCTGCCTGAAGACACTCCGCGGGAAGGAGTAAACCAATGTTAAGATAAAAGCTTACATGGCTATGGTACATCCAGTCTTCACCTTCAATCATCGCATCTTGGTAATCACCGAAAGTCGGAAGTGAGTATTGTATAAAGTGTTCAAGTGCTTGAATGGCGCCTTCGCGATCTATGGCAAAATGAAAGTTTTCACTAGAGCCAAAATGATCAGAAAACTTTTCATTGATCAGCTTAATAATTTCTTTGGTAATTCCATCAATTTTAATACTAAAAGGCTTTGGAATCTTTAAGCCATTTTTTGGTGGTTTACGATTCATGCTATCGTAATTCCATTCACCACCTTCAGGTTTTTTATAGTCCATAAGAATGTTGTGTTTAAGTCGCATCGTGCGGTAGAAATATTCCATTCTCAGGCTTTTATATCTAGTCGCCCATTGCGAAAATTCATCGGGTGTAGATAAGAAACGATCATCTCTTAATACGGTGAGCTTCATATTTTGATCTTTAGCTAGATGTTGAATATTTTTAAGTACTCGATATTCGCCTGGATGGGTGATTACCCATTCCTTATAAGGTTGTTTTTCTTGAAGCTGTGCATAATTATTTTCCTGTTGTAATGCTTTTTGAAAAGACCCAGGATTTGCATCATCGGTGAGTTTAATATATTTAACCTGAAAACCTTTAGCTGTTAACTCTTGAGCAAAATGTCGCATTGCAGAAAAAATCAGGATAATCTTTTTTTTATGATGTTTCACATAGGTTGCTTCTTCCATGACTTCCACTATTAAGACAGTATCTCTTTGGGGGTCAATGCGCTGAAAAGAAGCCAGAGAATGACTAAGCTGATCGCCCATGACTAGGCACAGCTTTCTCACAGACCAGGCTTCATTTTATTTTGGTGCAGACTATGTATTAACCAGATAATATTTAAATAGCTCATAATTAAATAAATTAATTTCTTTAGGTTAATTATATGCTGAAAAGATTCCATTTGTCTTTTTGTATAGGTATTAAGATGTTATATTTATACAAATGTATGCTTATATAGTTCTCCAGATAAGTTTTATCCTATTTCTTTTTTGAATCAGAATAAAATATATACAGGAAATATTTTTTCTTATTTTTGAAAATAACCTCCCCTTACCCCAAGAAATCAGGATATTGCATTGTTTTGATAATTATTCTAAAGGATGAAAAATTTAGGCTGCTTTTGGAATACAGTCAGCCAAAGGAAAAGGAATATCATGATGTTCAAACGCAGCATTTAACCGAAGTAATTCTTTGC
>JBLIDR010000041.1:0-8928 GCA_047632655.1 Francisellaceae bacterium
TGTCGTTTTAGGATAGAGTTTAAGCATGTTTGATTTGCTTGAGTTGATGGCATTGACAACACTATCTTGATTAGAAATTGAAAAACTATCACCGCTTAATTTTATATTTAGCATCACGTACCAAATACCATCGGATTGAACCATCATTTTTTGATTCACCAATTCAATTTTGCTGGCAGGTTTAGGTATTGAAGTAATAAACTTTTGAAATAAGGAAAATGGGTCCTTTTTAAGTAAATCAGTATTGGTAAACCCCATGGGGCTATAGAGGTTAAAAATAGCCGCTTGCTCGATTCTATCAGCTTGATTGTTTTGTAATTCTGTACGCTGAATTTTTGTTAATAAAGACATTCGGTATGGAAAGTAAAAACCAGCCCAAGCTTGCTGCTCTTGGCTGTTAATTTCATAGGTGATTTTTTTAAATAGTTTATTGTATTTAACACCATGGTAAAAATTATCTGAAGCCTTTTGTGCTGTAGTTTTATTGGGGTTACCAACCAAAAAAATTAATTGATTGCCCATGGTTTGTGAAAAAGTATCAACTGCTGTTGCAGTGATAGGACTTTCGTTTGATTTAGGTAACAGGTCTAAAACATTAGTATTTAAAGGAAAGCCCATAAATATGGTTCGTATAAAATATGCTAAAAGAATGATTACCGCTATAATCCAACATATGAATCTAATTTTAGTCGCTATGTTGGTCTTCATTTTAAACTGCCTTTGAAATTTAAATTATTATTTATTAGATGATGGCTTAACATTGGTGAATTTAATGACTAATTTATTTCCTTTTACCTCATTGATGGTTACAGAGCTAAGATATCTTTTTCCTTGTAATTTAATACTCGTAAAAGCTTTATCTAAGGGCGAATTTTTAGGCTTTAAAGCAATCTGCCAATTTTCTGAGTTGCCATTAAAATATACATTGAAATAGGTTTCAAGCACTTTAGTATTACCTTCAAAAATAGATAAGAAAATTTTGGTAAATGAAAAAATAATAGGCTGTTTTTCTTTGGTCATAATTGTAGGGGGAGCGTCTTGCATTTGCTGCTCAATTTTATTGTCTGTTACCGTAAGTTTTGAGCTAAACGGTTGAGTTTGGTTCCAAGTCAGTCCACCTGTTTGAGAAATTGAAAAAGTACCAGATGAAGTTAGGGGTGAAGAAAGTAACTTGATATAACGAGTTTGTTGAAAATTGCCCTTTAAATTCGAACTGCTAGCTAGCAGTTTTTGAACAACGTTAAAATCTTTTTGATTTACTGAAGATAGTGGGTGAGAAAAAATATTATTATCATCTGCATAAAGACCTAGGCTTAACAATAATGTAATAAATATAATAGGTAACTTACTCATTATGCTCATACATATTCCTTCATTTTATCTAATAAAATTTTAGGTGAGACAAAACACATTTCCTTTGTTTTTAAATCTATAGCAACTTGAGTTGAATAACCAGTCGTTAACTTTTCTCCACTTTTTTTGTCTTTGATAATATAGTTGATTTTAAGTCTATTTTCAAACTCAATTAAATCTGACTGTACCGTAATGATTTGTTTAAACCGACTCGGCCTAACATATTTAACTCTAAGATCTATAACTGGCCAGCCATAGCCTGATTCTTTCATTTGGGCATAATCATATTGTATTTTTTCTAATAAAGCACAGCGTGAAATTTCAAAATATTTTATATAATTACCGTGCCAGGTTATTTCCATAGCGTCGACATCAAAGAAAGGAACTTCTATATCAATACAGTTCGATATAATGCTCTTTTGTATCCTCACGGGTATAACTGCCATTTTTGTTGTTGAATATAAGAGATAAATTTTCTTAAATCATTTTCTAATGGACGATCTTCAGACACGAGTTCAAAATCATTCACTATGTGAATGACCATGGAGGCTAATGAGTTAGATAAATGTTTTTTCTCAAGCTCTTGGCTTTCTATCCTGATAATAATAGCTTGAGCGCAAGCTAGCATATGAGCAGCAAAGACTTGCTCGGTTAACTCTAGAACTCTTAAGCAATCGCGCGCAGCAATTGTTCCCATACTGACTTTATCTTGGTTATGACATTCTGTCGAGCGTGAGAATACGCTTGCTGGCATAGTGTGTTTTAAGGCCTCAGCCGTCCATGCGGATACGCCAATTTGTACTGCTTTAAATCCATGATTAATTGAAGATCGATCTTTTGAGGAAAAGGATAGGTTTGGTGGCAAGCCATTGTTGAATTTTGTATCCATTAACAAAGCCATTTGACGGTCTAATAAATCAGCAAGATTGGCCACCTGAGTTTTCATTGTATCCATTACTGTGGCAATATGACCGCCGTAAAAATGTCCACCATGCATGACATGTTGTCCTTCGCCATCAATAATTGGATTGTCATTAGCACTATTTAATTCATTTTCAATCATTTGTCTGAACCAGTCTAAGGAATCTTGAGTGACTCCAATAACGTGTGGCGCGCAACGCAATGAATAACGATCTTGCAGTCTATTGGAATTACGTGGCATTTCCGCGTGCTCTAAATCAGATGAAATCCATTCAGCAATTTGTGCTTGGCCAAGATGTGGTTTAACAGAAAATAATTTTTTATCAAAATGAAATGCATTGCCTTTTAGTGCTATGCTGACCATGGCTGTTAAACGTGATGCAAGTTTGCATAAATAGGTAGTACGTTGATAAGCCTGACAAGCTAGAGCTGTCATCACAGCAGTACCGTTCATAATTGCTAAGCATTCTTTCGGGCGCAAGGTAATAGATTTTATATTTAGAGTTTTATATAACTCTTGGGTTGAATAGGTTTTACCTTGATATGAAACTTTTCTTTCACCAATTAATACGCCAGCAACATAAGATAAAGGCGTTAAGTCGCCACTTGCCCCAACAGATCCTTCTTGAGGGATAATAGGAGAAATATCTTGATTAAGCAAAGTAACAAGGTGTTGCATTAAGTTATAACTCACCCCTGAGAAACCTTGAGAGAGAGAGCACAAACGCACTGCTAAAATTGCACGTGATTGATCGTGAGTAAAATTATTACCTAAGCCACAACCATGAAAGCGTGATAAATTAATAGGTAGCTCATGAATTAGTGATAATGGCACCGATCGTGTACAGGAATCACCATATCCTGTTGTGACGCCATAAATGACCCCATCTTCTTTTAATAAATCATCTAAAAATTTAACACCTTTTTCAATTTTTTTAGTAAAAGAGCTATCTGTATTTAATGCGACTACTTGTTTATCGAAAGCGATGCTAGTTATATCTTCAATGCTAATTCTATTACGACCAAAAATAATAGCTGATTTTTTAGGTGTGTTTGGCATAATTTTATTTTTTATCTCTATTTGTATTAGGTTTCCAAAAATCAAAGAAATTAAACCATTGTAGTGGATATTCCTGACAGTATTGTTCTAGTAGATTAGCATATTTTTGCGTATATAACGTGAGTTGTTTGTCTCTATCTTTTCTTTTTAAATGAATGTTATCTGAGAATAATTCAAAGACCATGCGGTATTTATTATGAGGTTCTTTGAAACACAACATAAAATAAGCTGGGCATTGTAGTAAACTTGCTAAAATGAATGGTCCTTGTGGGAAATCAGCTTCTTTGTTTAAGAACATGGCTTTAGTGCTTCTTTCCGGTTGAGAGGTTGAAGTTCTGTCGGCTACAATAATAATAAATTCTCCGGCATCTACTTTATCTTTAAGTACCATGGCTAAAGTTAAATCTATACTGGTTACTTCTATCATTGTTAGCCTATAAGAAGGGCTAATTTTTTCTAATATTGAATTAAATTTTTGTGCATTTTGACTAAAAACAATTGCATTAATTTTTACCTTAGGGTCGAATTGCGACAATGCTCTGGCTATTTCAATGTTTCCTAAGTGAGCAGTAAAAATGACGCCCCCTTTTTTTTGAGCCATATTTTCAACAAATAATTGTCGCGTTGGGAAGTTAATTTGATCTATTTTAATATCATCATTCCAAACTGATAATTTATCAAATGCAGATTGCCCAAAAGAAAAAAAATGTTTGATGCTGGAATGTTTTTCACCTGTAATAGCGTTCAAGTTTACTAGGTACTGTTTCGATGCGTTTTTTGCTGTGCTGCTAAAAATGTAAAAATAAGTTATGGTGGGGTAGAGCAATAAACTTGTCATCCTTCGGCCTGCTAATTTATAGATAAGCAAGACGCTACGTAATCCAATTAAACTGCCTTTTTCAGCTAATTTTGACCAATGTTTATTTGTTTTTTTCTGGCTAATATTTCGTTTACGAGTAACTAAATACGGGATTCTTTTTAACATGCCAAAAAATAATATTGTATGCATTTTTGAAATTAACAGGTTATCGCGAAACATTTTGAAATGAGAAATGCCTTTTTGTGGATAAATAACTTTTGTTTTAATGTACGTTATATTTAATCCAGACCAATATGAACGAACTAAAATTTCAATATCAAAATCCATACGTAGACCAACATTATATTTATAAATTACCTCCAATATTGGTCTAATCGGATAAATACGATATCCACACATAGCTTCTTGAATATGAGTCGTCCAAGTTTGAACTATAACCCAAAAATTTGTGATTTTACGCCCATATAACCTGCTTTTTGGAATCGAATCATCATAAATTGGAAGACCTGAGATTATTTGATTTTCATTTTCATTTATTTGTTCTATAAATTTTGGTATGTCATTGGCATCATGTTGGTTGTCAGCATCAATTTGTAAAGCATGGGTGTAACCGAGTTCATTTGCTTTTTCAAACCCAAATTTAATCGCTGATCCTTTACCCTGATTATTGGATTGAGTGACTAAAATAACGTAAGGGTATTTTTTTACTATTTTATTTAAAACAATTTTAGTCTTTTCATCGCTGCCATCATCAACAATAATACAGGGAAAATCATAAGCAGTTATGTTCACGATAACTTGTTCAATTGTTGTATGGTGATTGAAGATAGGGATGATAATGCAAATTTTCATAGGCAATGCTAGCTGTGCTAATTAGTTATTTGATAAAAGTTTTGTGTAAATATATAGATTTTTTTCAATGGTCATCTGGTATGGGAAGTCACCACCATTTTTTGATTTCATAATAAATTGATATTGCTGTGCTAATGTACCATTGGGCTGCATGTCTATTTTTGAAATTTTTGTTGTAACTTGGCTGCTGATGTTGAGATGATAGCTATTGATAATTGAATTTTCTGGTAAACGATTGCTATCTGATATCGTGGTTTTTTTATAAACTATAAATCCATCTTCCCAGTTTTTATTTGATCCACAAATCCCATCCTGGGTACTGATTGGGCAAATGATAACTGTTACATGGTGTTTGAGTGCAAATCTGTGAGCTTTTAATAGGGATATTGACAGTTTTGATTTGAAGGTATTGTAGTTATTTACAACATGGCTTTCTTTTTCATGTGTTGATCCTATCCAAGCTAAACCAATAATAATAATTAGTAATAATAATATTGGGAGCCCAAACTTTAAAAAATATTGTAGGGTAAAATTTTTTGACATTCTTTATCCTTTAAATATATAAGTCTCTATTCAAGAGATAAGATGACTTCTGACACATGACCTTTCACCTTCACTTTGCGCCATTCTTTTACTAGGATTCCATTTTCATCAATTAAAAAAGTGCTACGCTCAATACCTAAATATTTTCTTCCATACATGTTCTTTTCTTTCATGACATCAAAGTACGAGCATAATAATTCTTCAGGGTCGGCAATGAGATTAAAGGGCATGTTGAATTTTGCTTTAAAATTTTCGTGTGATCTTAATGAATCCCTGGAAATACCAAAAACAATCGCATTTCTGTCTTTTATATCAGTGTAACTTTCACTAAAATTAATACTTTCATTAGTGCAGCCCGGAGTATTATCCTTAGGATAGAAGTAAAGAATTATTTTCTTATTTTGCATATTCTCTGAAGAAAAAGTTACACCAGATGTGGCCAAAATAGGCTCAATAAATACTTTTTTATTTAATTCTGCTATTGCCATTATTCTATCCTTGGTCTTTTGAAATAGACGATTTATAAGAGTTTTATCTAATGTCTATCGTTTTTTATTATTAACATTATCATGTTAAACTGTTCGAAGCTTTGAAATTATTCATCTATGTGGCATACTACCATTTTAAATATTGAAAAAATATTAAGATGTCGAATATTTTTTTTAAACAAGTAGATCCATTTAAATACGCTAAAGAGAAGCGCGTACTAAGCGGTAGTGTGCCTATAGATAAAATGCATAAACTCTATGACAAATCCCCAAATCTAGAGGGTGCTGTTGAAGTGGAGCTTAAGTTTCAGTTAATTAAGAATAATTTGATTACGTGTAAAGGTTTTATCCTGGGTGACGTTCCGCTTGAGTGTCAGCGTACTCTAGAGCACTATTCTTTTCACATTAACCATAATTTTAGTATCGTTATTTATGATGGTTCTAAAGAAATAAATCACTTGACAGATGAATATGAGCCATTTTTATTTGACGGCTCTATGATTATTCCGCTAGAATTGATTGAAGAAGAAATATTATTGGCTTTACCTTTGGTGCCAAAAAAGGCACTAAAAGATTGTAAATCAGACAAAAACTCTGCATACTACGACCCTTTTTTTAGTGATAAGATAGTTGGTGTGGAGCGTGAAAATCCATTTGCTGTTTTGTCAAAGCTTAAAAAATAAAATAATTTGAATTAATTTAGGAGATTAAAATGGCAGTACAAAAAGTTAGAAAAACTCGTTCAAAACGTGATATGAGAAGATCGCACGATGCTTTAAGCCCAGCGGCATTGTCTATAGATAAAACTTCAGGGGAGGTGCATCTTAGGCATCATGTTTCTCCAGATGGTTATTATCGCGGTAAAAAAGTTATTTCTACTGGTGATGAAGAGTAAATATTTTGGATAAATTAATCACAATTACCATAGATGCTATGGGCGGTGACTACGGTATTGATACAACTGTGCCTGCGTCGTTAATGTCTCTCAAAAAACATCAAAATTTGTGTTTGATCTTAGTTGGTGATGAAGGGTTAATTAGGAAGAAAGTTGAACAAAGTAAAATCAAATATGTCTCGTCACGTTTGAAAATCCATCATACCACACAAATTGTTGGTATGGATGAGAGCCCTAGTTTAGCCCTTAGGCAGAAAAAAGATTCCTCCATGCGAGTTGCTATTAATTTAGTTAAGTCTAAAGAGGCTCAGGCTTGTGTTAGCGCTGGTAATACTGGTGCTTTAATGGCTACCTCAAAGTATGTATTGAAAACTTTGCCAGAAATAGAGCGACCAGCTATCGTTTTTGCCATGCCTTCGATGAATCCTGAAACTGGTATAGTGCGACCAGTTTATATGTTGGACTTAGGTGCTAATGTGAATTGCTCATCTGAGCAATTATTTCAGTTTGGTGTTATGGGATCAGTTTTGGTTTCATGTCTTACAGGAAAAGAAAGACCTAAGGTTGCTTTGCTTAATATAGGTGAAGAAGAAATGAAAGGTTTGGATAGCATCAAGCAAGCCGCGAAGATTTTAAAATCTTTTGAGCCGGTTGATTATGTTGGTTATATCGAAGGTAATGATATATTTGCATCAAAAGCAGACGTCATCGTGTGTGACGGCTTTATCGGAAATATCGCTTTAAAGGCCATTGAGGGCTCTGTTAAATTCATCACGACCGCGATGAAAGAAACCTTTGATAGTAATATTTTTTCTAAGGCGGCGAAGCTTATTGCTGCGCCAGTTTTGTTGAAATTGAAAAACAAATTAGATGTAAAGCGTTATAACGGTGCAAGTTTAATCGGCCTTAGAGGAATTGTTATCAAAAGTCACGGTGGTGTTGATGCCTTAAGTTTTGCGGTAGCCATTGATGAGGCTGTTCAGGAAGTGAGTTTAGATATTCCAACTAAAATTCAAGAAAAAGTAGAAAAATTTTTAACAAATCAAGATGTAGGGGTGTAGCAGCCATGTATGCTCGAATTATTGGTACAGGTAGTTATTTACCCAAAAAAAAAGTGACCAATACAGATCTTGAGGGCATTGTTGATACTTCTGATGAATGGATTAAACAAAGAGTTGGTATTGAGTCACGATATTATGCAGATGAGACTGAAACGACTTTATACATGGCTACAGAATCAGCTAAAAAAGCAATAAAAGATGCTAATATTTCCGTAAATGATATTGGTTTGATATTGGTTGCTACGAGTACCTCTGATTATATTATGCCAAGTACTGCTTGTATGCTACAGCATGAACTGGGTGCGCCAACTGTAGCTGCTTTTGATATATCAGCTGCCTGTAGTGGTTTTGTTTATACGCTTGACGTAGCTAAACAGTATATTGAATCAGGTAGTGTTAAAAATGTGTTAATTGTTGCTTCTGAAAGACTCTCTAGAGTTATAGATTTTAAAGATAGATCAACTTGCGTATTATTTGGAGACGGAGCCGCTGCTGTTGTTCTTGGTGCTGATGAAAAGCTAGGGATAAAGTCTTCAATTTTGCATAGCGATGGAAAAGATACTGATTTACTAAATTTAAAAAACTCTCTTGATCAGCCAATGTATGAAAAAGGCTATGCAGCAAATACTCTAAAGATGGTGGGTAATAAAGTATTTAAAATTGCAGTTACAAATTTAAGTAACTTAGTTTCTGAATTATTACATGAAGCTAACATCGATTCAAATGAAATTGATTGGCTGGTTCCGCATCAAGCAAATTTGAGAATTTTAGAAGCCACAGCAAAAAAATTAAATATGCCCTTCGATAGAGTTATTGTCACATTGGGTCATCACGGTAATACCTCAGCGGTATCTATTCCTTTGGCGTTGGATGAGGCGATTAAAGATGGCAGAATTAAGAAGGGTGATACATTGTTGCTCGAAGCTTTTGGTGCT
>JBLIDR010000042.1:0-8655 GCA_047632655.1 Francisellaceae bacterium
GGAAAGCTTTTGTGAAGTCATCTTTAACTAGTTCTACTTGCCCTTTTCTTGAAGAAAGGGTCATCCCTTTTGATTTAGCTTGAACTATCAGATATTTACTTCCAAATTTAGCGAGAATGTCGATTTCACCTACTTTTTCAGAAGCATTTTTGAAAATATCAATATTTAAATAAACGTTCTCTTTACCAAAAACAGAAACTAGTTTTTTATATGTAAATTCTTCAGTAAAATTTCCTCGGTGTTCATCTGCAAACTTACGGTAAGTTTTATTTTCTCTCATCCAAAATATCGGGCTTTCGTATAATGACTGAGCTAATGCAGTTAATTGAAATAAGTAGTATGTATCATTTATGTTAATTACTGGTTTAGCATTGATAATGTTGAAATCATCTATCGAATTAAAAGAAATATTATCATCATCTAAATTTGTACTGAACATCACCAAAAATTTAATAACTTTTTCTTTTGGTTGATTTGATATTTTAATTAACTGTTCAAGTGGAATCTCATTGAATTGAAGATATGAAGTTGTTTTACCTGATAAGTCCTTTGGAAGATTTATGTGTTCGATGTTGATGCTTAGTATTTTGTTAGCAGCACGATAAATTGAGTATGCTTCTTCAATATCAAAACCTATGTTGTCTTGAAGCCATGTAGAATCTTCTTTGTATCGCTCGACTGCTAATGTTGCAAATTGAAAATCAAAAGCTTGTTCAGCACTGTAAAATACTGATTCACGAATCATGCTTGGCTCAGAAAAGAACTCTCCCATCGCAAGCTTCATATTTTCTAGAGTGAATCGCTCATTACAAGATTCATTTAGAGTTCCATGTATTTCTTTCAAAAGTTTATCTGCGGAATCAACTAACAGAGATCGCTCTTTACTGCTAATCTCTTGTGTTGAGTAACCCGATTTGAGCATAAGACCATGTAAGGTTGATAATTCATTCTTATTTAGTCGTTCGGGTGATGATAAATAATGCAAATCCTCACTTTTTAATCCGCCGAGAAAGCTGACTGTACAGTCTCTATGACACAGGTATGAATATGCGTGTATGAATCCATCTCGACTGCATAATTCTACCAACTCTGAAAACTTTAATTCTTCTTTCGTCATATTTAATCCCTTATTATGAAGGTAGGCATGTGTAAGTCAGGCAGACCGTTGATCGCATTATACAGACTAAATAAACAATATATATCAATGTCCAGTTTGGACGAGGAAGCTGTAGTTAGTGAAGCAAGTGTTAACTATATTGCGCACTAACTTGTAGTAAACTTACCTAGAATCGAGTCCTAAAATGAGTATGGAAAGCATCTCATGACATTTAGACTTCACTTATTTAAATTATCAATCAACTATAGTCTGCTGACAAGGTCAATTTTCTTCATTTGATCTTAAAACTTCTATCTATCAATCTAATTATTGAGCCTATTGATGGGATTTCAGCGACCTTTAATTTGAACATGTTGATTAATAGGTGTTTATGATCGCATTAGATACAAAAGCGAATATTATTGAATTCATTTACATG
The DNA here is from genome assembly GCA_047632655.1 of Francisellaceae bacterium. Classification (GTDB taxonomy): domain Bacteria; phylum Pseudomonadota; class Gammaproteobacteria; order Francisellales; family Francisellaceae; genus CAJXRW01. Next base: position 1,536 of record JBLIDR010000042.1, read on the forward strand.
AGTAATAAAAATCCTAGTTATTACTTCCTAACATCATGAAAATATGCGATATTACCCCTCCTTAACAAGGTTTTTATACGGAAGGAATTAACACGGACTCACAATGAAAGTGTAATATCCTCCAACCAAGTTATGCCAAGGCCTGGTGGAAGGAGCTCTCGATTAATTTTGGGACAGCAGGTTTGAACCCTGCCCTTGGAACCCAATGTGAGAATGAAATGATTGATGCACTTGAACTAGAATGGAAAATTGCAGGTCTTTTACCAAGTAGTATTGCAAATGATTGTATTTATTATAATCATCATGAAGATAATAATTATTCAAAACGTGTTTTCGGCAATTCTCAGCTTGGTTTACTTTCAACGACCCTTGAACCAACTAAACAATTTCATCAAGCACTCCACTCTGAATTAAAACAATATTTTAATTTAAATATTAAGCGACTTCCTTATTCTATTCCTGTTGAAGGTTTTGGTGAGCATGCCGTAAAATTAAAACTTCGCCTTTTTGAAAATAGATTTTTGGTGGTGAGCATTCAACTAAAATGTCTAAAAAATGATCTTTCTGTATCTGACACCATTAAGTTACAAAAAATCTCTTCACATCCCATATTGGAATCTATAATTCGATTTTGTTTTAATGTTCATCACTCACCTAAAGCGAGTCAAATGATTGTAAAAGGGTGGCAATGTAAACCTTTAGTCAAATTGATTTCTGCAAACAAGCCATTAGATGATTTATCCCTAGTTGGGATAGTAACTAGACACGAGAATCTAGATCAAAGAGCTATAACTGAGATGTTGGATAAGAATACTTCTCTGAATTTCAATTCTGACAAACTACTTATCGATAAGCAGGGTGTCGTTTTCTTACTAGCTTCATCTGACAAAGAAAGTCAAAGGAATAGATTCAAACGAATTTCGGCCTTATTCGAGTACGCAGTTTATATAAAAGCTATTGAAGATATTCAAGCCGAATCTAACGACGTATTAGAGAAAGAATTACAGCCTAACCTAGAGCGCATCAATAAAGTTTTAAATGCAGATATTTTACTTCAAAGTGTAAGTGCAAAGCGTGGTTGGGAGCTTTTAAAGAAAGAGATGAATCTAAATATCTTTAGTTTGCTCACTAAAAAAAATGAATGTAATGAAAATACAAAGCCTTTTTATAAGAACTATGCATTCATGGCTGTTACAGCTTCAGTTGGTTTAATTGCAGCGATAGTTGGTGTAATTGCATCGGTAGTCAAACTTTTCTCAGGAACAAATATCCCTTGAAAATATGCAATAAATACTGAAGTGTTAAAAGAGATAGGCTATCTCTTTTAACACTTCAGTTTCAGCCTCGAAATGATGTGTAATCGATACAGAAACTAATCTACATATCTATACTAGCAGTTAAGTATAATATTTTTTTCGTTGTATGAGTAAACCCTTTCCAACAAAATAAAACGTCAGCTTCTAGCGAGAAGTTGAAGTATTGATTTGATCACTCATAGTCTCCACTTAGCTCTCTTTAGATATTAAAATCATACTATGTATATTTTAAGTACACCCTAAACTTACGCTAAGAAATCCAAATATTGTTGTCAATTTTGAGTCTATTTCAGTCTGAATTTACATGTAATTGTGATATGTCACACCTTAAATATACATCTGAGGGAGATGGGTTTATATCATCCATCTCGCTTTGTGCCCCAAAGCGCCACAGAATTATTAATTTTATGTCAGTTTTATGATCATAAAGCTGACCCTCTTTACAACTAATTTTTTATGTCACCAAACACAAATTAAGTATTAAAATAGAATTTATATTTTGTTCCGCTTTCGTATCTTAGTGAGCGTTAGTAAAGTGCAAACTTTGCACTTTACTATGGATATTTATGGGCAAAAGTTAGCGTTCAGAAACGAAATGCGACTGGCGGCTTTGAGCTTGCAGGAGACGCTGATTTCATTTCTTAACCAGTACCCTATCGACTTGCAATAAAGCCACCAAAGCGGTCATTGAACTTTTTAAAAAACCTGATGAATTAGAGCATTAGTCCTAAGGATCTTTCGTCCCAAAGTGCCAAAGAAAGATTATTTCGTATTATCCAAGGGAGCTATTTTCAATTAAATAGGGAAATTCAGCACTACAACTAAGAACTTGATAATTAATAGCTATATACAAAAAACAAAATTTTCCAACTCATTTTTCATTGCCCATTTCAGTATCTCCACCCATGTCATCATCCAAAAAGTCATGGTCATCATAAGCGGTGCGTAAGTTGGTACATTCGCAATAATTTTTTGATGATTTTCAATTTCGAACTGCGCTATAGAATATAACCACTTTTGGTTTCGCTCATGACTATTCGCTTAGTGCGTATCACCTGATAAAACGTTTATATCACAAATGGGTTTGCCATTATTATAAGCAATCCCCCATGCATTTTGGACATCATCTTTACCAGCACCAGATAATGCTTTTTGGCATGAAGAAAACATGACTTTAAATAATTTAGGTTGACTAGGTGCTGTCTTAAACACAGACCCGATACAGTGAAAGTTTCTGTGATCCCAAATTTTTCATCTTTAGTTCCAGAAATATTAATTTTTTAACTATATTGAGTGTCCGGTTCCAGCCCAACTAAAGGTAATCGTGTGCCTTCATAAGCTAAATTTTTGTGCTCTCCTTCCCCACATCGCACCACTTGAAGCGGTAAAGGATAAGGAATGGAATTTATGTTTGTAGGATCATCTACAGGAAAATAAGTAACTTGTGCTGTTGTGGGATACAAATCGAGAGATTCAGAAGGTAGTTTATCTTCTTTATATTTAGCTTCAATTCCAACCCAAACGGTGACTGAATCGGTTTTAACATCACCAATCATGTAGCCTACAATTTATGAACTAAAAGCCATAATACGTCCTTGTTATTAAGTTTATGTCCTAGATTTTAGTTAAGAACTTAAAATTAGCTAATTTTATGGCAATAAATAGTTCATATCTTTCAATCGTCAGAATTAGTGACTAGTAGAATTATCATGTGCATTGGTATAACCCCCTTCTAAATAGACAATAAATTTCGACTGCGTAATAAAGTATAGATGCACATCAATAGAATTATCTTCGGCTTCACTTGGACAAAGTCAGGGGACTCCTGAGTAAATACTTTTACTAATAGAACATAATTCGGTTAAATTTTGATTGAATTACATGATTTATCACCCCTTATTTTGAGGGAATAATTTTTGAGCATTAGACAAAAAATTTGTCCAACCTTCAGATCCTCCTGAAATTACCCAACCGGTCAGTACTACATCTACAGCGTCAAAAAACATGACGTGTGCTTGGCTACTAAATTGCGGTGGATTTTCTAGTCCTCCCAATATACGAACTGCACCAATAGAAGCTAAAATACATCCTACGGTTAGTGATGCAATAAGGCACATTCTGCCTGTCTCCGATGAATAGTCATTTACAATGCTCCGCCACAATTTAGCAGTGCTAGCTAATTCAACATTATTGGGATCTTTTGCTAGTGCTTCTTTAGCCGATATGAATTCATTCGAATATTCTTCAGATGTGCGACGACGAAATGTTCGTTTGAAGGCTTCAATAATTCGTTCATTTATCGCAATGACAAAACCAATAAAGGTAACTTGAGCTAAAAATGTATTATCCGATACAGTGGTTAAATCTGTCGTTAGTGTAGTAAAACCGTAGTGACTAGCTATTAATGCAATCAAGAAAAACACACAAGATAGTTTCAAAATACTATAAAGATAACCTTTCCTGGTATTTATTGTCATTTGATTAATTAGTTCTTCTTTAGTAATCATCATCATCTCCTGTAATATTTTTATCCAATTCTCTCCCTACATTTGGGGTTGTTTTTTAACTCGATTTGTTCAGGATTTTTAACGCTTATTTTCAACAGTTCCGCAATGACGGGTATATAATGTTGTTCATTCTCCCCCTCGAGAAGGGTAATAAGCGAAGAAATAGTACGTCTGGACATGGGCAATGTAGACGTCTTAGACTCATTCGAATTCTTCATCACCCATAAGTCATAGCTCTTGCTAGTTGCTGAGTAAATGAGCTTCCAAAGATAGTCAGGTGTTTCCGGTAATCCATGGCTTTGGGAGTAAAAATCATTGCTTGGGTCATTGCCAAAAATCACCCCTGCCAAAACGGTAAGTGGCGTCAGTTCAACATCATCCCTGTAGCACTCCGTCAACGATTCTGTCTTTTTCCATGCACCGTTTCTATTAAAGGATTCAGCCTGTGGGACCATATTAACCATGGTATTGGTTTGCAGTGCTTGTATTTTGTTGTCATCAAAATGGTCGATGGCTATTAAATGTCCTACGTCAAACCCCTTTTTTTGAGAAGCATAAGTCTTATCTGAAGTCTGTTGGTAATCAAGTTTTGATGCTGACTTATCTAAATAGTATTTTCTACTTGAAGTGTCCTCTTTACCATTATCAATATCAATTTGCGCCATTGACAGTAATGCTGCTTTTTGCTGACAAGAAACCCAAATGCTGAAGCGTTCATATTCACAATAGGCAATATTGGTGGAAGTTGATTTCACACAGTGTGCGTTTGCTTGGAGGCTTACTAGCAAAGTAAGTAAGATACTTAATGTCTTGTTCAATTACATCTCCTTTTTCTATGGTGGTCCATTTGGCTATAAATACTCTTTATATTTCTTATACACAGCTTTGTTCTCACCAAAGAATTCTAGTAAATCGATGTTAAAGAAAATACTGCCGTTATTATCACTTCTGTGTACATATCCGAAGCTATATTTATTTTTTATATGAAGAGTAATGCCATAGCCAAGCGCATCGGTTTCGGGTCTATCGTGATATATACTCGTCAACGAAAAACCAATCCCTTCTTTCCACCAATTAAAGCCTATCCATTCAATAGCAATACTTACATCATCCCTATTCCCTTTTTCTAACTCATGTATATTTTCGTAGACAATACTTGGTCGTAAAAGGAATGCCTGCCAATTAGGAGGACCGACTAAATCAATACCACTAAATTTGTTTTTTTGGAGTGTTGTGGTAAACCACACATCAAGGGGGGATTGATAACGTGCAACTTTAATGAATTCCTCCCAGTCACTTTTAAGTCCACTCAGGCGCTTGTCATTATTATTCAAAATTGCGTTATTAACGAGACTGAATGCTGGTTTCATCGCAGATTTAAGGTTCTCGGCTGCATTGTAACAGTCTAAGCCAAATGATGTTTGTCGACATCGATTATTATGCTCATCATGAATAGTGAACAGCAGATTTGCTTCAAAATCACGTTGTAATTTAAACCTCATTTTAAATCGGTCTTTTCCTTGATCCATTCCCTTAGTTTCTGGATCTATACTAATGGGATTTATGTAATCAAAATTATGTTTGTATTTTTTTAGCTGAATCTCCCATGTTTCTGTGATTTTCCTCACACCAGGAAATATGTCTTCCGGGTAGACGTCTTGTACAGCTCGTTTTGCCATTTCAGCGTATTGGAATAATGTGCTCTCAAATGACTCAACTTCCTCGTCAGTGATGAGTAACAAGTTTGAACAAAGCTTAGGGCCGACTTCTAATGCCAAATTTTGAAGTTCTTTATGTTTTGTTGAAAAGCCATATAGGAAATTATCGGGGTAGTCACAGCTTATTTTCTGTTCGTTGTCTTGGGCAAATAAAAATGGTGTAAATGTTACGGCAACGAATGTAACGATTAACTTAATGTTCATCATATATCCTCCTTGAATATTTAGTCTTGCTCTATCATGACGTCAATTCGTTCTTTAAATTCGTCGACGGCTTTTATTAAATCAATTAGTAACTCTATTTTACCGGTGTGACTGGGTTCTTCTTTCAGATCGTGAAATTTATCGTTTAGCGCGTCGTAACTGTAGTTTAAGCTAGTGAGTTTGTACTTAGCGATCCCTTGATTATATTCGTCTTCAGTTACGATAATCCCTAATACGTTTGAGAAAAAAGCTTCCGCTACCGCTGGTGCTTTAACATATTCTTTCAAGTCGTGTGTATTAACCTTGCGTACGGTTTTAACAATGATATGCCTACCTCCGTGCTCAATAGGACGGTCATAACGTTTAAACCAAGTGAAGGGGTCAAATTCGTTGCGTACATTGAATAGTAATTTGGCACACCCATTATTGTCAGATGACACTATTGAGTGATTTGGGTCCGCAATATCGTTTAAAACATTAAGTAACCGGCTAACATTCGCAACGGTCCATAGCGAGTCTATTTGGAAACGGTCAATATCTAATTGAGGGATTTCTGACGTTATATCAGCATCTTTTCTAAACAGTTTTGCTAGCGTGTCGTGCAATACTGCGGTACCTAAACTATGGCATATGATATGGAGTTTTCTATTTCCCAATTCGCGTTCAATCATTAAATCATTTATTTTTTTAGCAAGGTCAACGCGAATTTTCTCTCCCCAAAACATGAGACCGTAATACACAACATCCATCCAATGCGTGTAAAATATTTTGTTTTCATCAAAATCAGCAAAGAATTCCGTCAGTTTAGCTGCTGATTTTTCACCTAACCCATGACCTTGTAGTAGACCTATATGTTTGACTAATTCACCTGCTTTTGCGGCATCTTTAAGCCGTATTTCATCTAAAAAGTCAGAGTAATTAAATTGGAAGAATTCAACTTTTTCATTGATATCAAAGTTGGTGAGACCGAAATTAGCTGCGGCTTGATTGAACCCGTCAGCAATTTCCTTTTTTGTTTCGCCCGATTTATGTGTACCCATTCCGTGTATTACTAGGACCATTGGCTTATTCATTATCTAACCTCCATGTGAAATCGAATTATTATTTTGACCTTAAAGGTATAACATGAATTGTATACTATTCAATCAATAGTGCTTTAATTATCTTTATTAGAGGAGTTTTATTCGAAAGTAACGTGTGACTGTGCCACTCAATTACATACAGCGTTGTCGCTTAAAAAATAACAGATATTCTATAAAGTAGTCATCAGATTAACTATATGAAATGACCGCTTTGAGCTTGCAGGAGACACTGACCTCACTTTTAAATATTGTACTTTTATCGACTGGCAAAAAAGACATTAGAAGGTACGTGT